>DVLR01000234.1 GCA_018715425.1 Candidatus Merdenecus merdavium | reverse complement strand
TTCTTGCTATGGCTAAGGATATTCGAGTTATCTTAATTAAATTAGCCGATAGACTGCACA
Organism: Candidatus Merdenecus merdavium; assembly: GCA_018715425.1. GTDB lineage: Bacteria > Bacillota > Clostridia > Lachnospirales > Lachnospiraceae > Merdenecus > Merdenecus merdavium. The sequence continues at coordinate 10,362 of DVLR01000234.1, read as the reverse complement.
ATATGCGTACATTAAAGTACATGCGTCCAGAAAAACAAAAAGAAAAAGCAAGAGAGACTATGGATATCTATGCACCTATTGCCATGCGTTTAGGTATTTCAAAGATAAAAGTAGAGCTTGACGATCTTTCATTAAAGTATTTGGAGTCAGAAGTTTATTACGATTTAGTAGATAAAATTTCTCAAAGAAAAAGTGTCAGAATCGAGTTTGTGAATAGAATTGTAAATGAGGTCAGACAACATATAGAAGAATCTGGTATTAAAGCACAGGTAGATGGAAGGATCAAGCATTTCTTCAGTATCTATAAAAAGATGGTCAATCAAGATAAAACCTTAGATCAGATTTACGATTTATTTGCAGTACGCATTATTGTGGACTCTGTAAAAGATTGCTATGCAGCACTTGGCATTATACACGATATGTATAAACCCATTCCAGGTAGATTTAAAGATTATATTGCAATGCCAAAACCCAATATGTATCAATCCCTTCACACGACTCTCATTGGACCTACCGGTCAACCCTTTGAGATTCAGATTCGAACTTACGAGATGCATCGTACGGCAGAGTATGGAATTGCAGCTCATTGGAAATACAAAGAATCCTCAGATGGTAAACTAAGTGGCGAGCAAAAAGAGGAAGAAAAATTAAGCTGGTTAAGACAAATTTTAGAGTGGCAAAGGGATATGTCAGATAACAAAGAGTTTATGAGTTTATTAAAAAGCGACTTAGACTTATTTGCAGAAAACGTATACTGTTTTACGCCAGCGGGAGATGTTAAAAATTTACCTAATGGATCGACACCTATTGATTTTGCTTATAGTATTCACAGCGCAGTAGGAAATCGAATGGTAGGGGCAAAAGTCAATGGTAAGTTAGTAACCATTGATTATAAGATTAAAAATGGTGATCGTATTGAGATCCTAACATCTCAAAATTCCAATGGACCTAGTAGGGACTGGTTGTCTATTGTAAAGAGTACACAAGCCAAGAATAAAATTAATCAATGGTTTAAGCAAGAGTTAAAAGAAGATAATATTATCAAAGGTAAGGAGATGCTCCATCAATACTGCAAGTCCAAAAATGTAGTACTTAGTGATATTAATAAGCATCCATATATTGATAAAATATTAAGAAAATACGGATTTCGGGACTGGGATTCTGTTTTAGCTGCCGTTGGTCATGGGGGACTAAAAGAAGGCCAGGTAATTAATAAACTTGTAGAAGAATATAATAAATACAATAAAAAAGAAGCAGCAGATGAAGAAATCATTGACGCTATGAATCAGTCAAAAGAAAAAATACACATCGCAAAATCAAAAAGCGGTATTGTTGTAAAAGGAATTCATGATTTAGCAGTACGTTTTTCAAAATGTTGTAGCCCAGTGCCTGGTGATGAGATCGTGGGATACGTTACAAGGGGGCGCGGAGTTTCTATTCATAGAACGGATTGTATTAACATCATTAATTTACCTGATTCAGAACGTGCAAGATTGATTGATGCAGAGTGGCAACAATCAGAAAAAGAAGCCAATTGTGGTTTCTATTCTGCACATATCAATATTTTTACTCATAATAGAACAGGCGTCATTGCAGATATTACACGGATCTTTACAGAAAAGAAAATTGATGTAATATCTATGAATGTAAGAAGTAGTAAAAGTGGTACGGGTACCATTGCAATCGAATTTGAAACAAGAGGAGTGGAAGAATTAAACCGTATCATAGACAAACTTAGCCAAGTAGAAAGTGTTATTGATATAGAAAGAACTACAGGTTAATCCTGTATCATGAAAGATTTTTGTTTTTTGAGCTTGGTTCTAAACAGTGACTAAGGTTTTTAAAAAGAAAGGGTCAAAAATGGGAAGACTTAATATTGAAACATTAGTTTTAGGTGCTGTTTCTACGAATTGTTATTTATTGATCAATGAGGAGACCAAAGAAACCATCATCGTAGATCCTGCAGCTTTAGCTTCTAAAATAGAAAACCGCATTGAGATGTTAGGGTTAAAGCCAGTAGCTATTTTATTGACTCATGGTCATTTTGATCACATATTAGCAGCCCATGAACTAAGAACTACCTATCGTGTTTCTATTTATGCTTTGAAGGAAGAAGAGGAACTTTTAGGTTCTCCAGACCTGAACTTATCTTCATCTTTTGGAGAACGAGTGAATCTAAAAGGAGATCATTACCTAGGAGATCAGGATGAAATAAATCTTGCTGGTTTCTCTGTGAAAGTACTTCATACGCCAGGTCATACTAGTGGTAGCGCTTGTTACTATATAAAAAAAGAAGGAGTGCTGATTAGCGGTGATACACTATTTGAAGCCTCTATAGGACGTACGGATTTTCCAACGGGAAATAGTCAAGCTTTAATAAACTCTATTAAAGAAAAACTATTCGTATTGCCAGGTGAAACAATGGTTTATCCTGGCCACGGGAATCCTACACAGATCGAATATGAAGAGAAAAACAATCCATATGTGTAATGGATATTAGGGTGTTGCAGTTTGTGGATTTTAAAATCATGCAGCACCCTTTCTATGTGAAAGAACGGGAAGTAAAAAGAGGTAAATCAAGAGATGATAGTCATACAATTAAATAAGCCAGATTTTGAATACGATACTCACTCTTTGGTGCGAGCATTCTGTCAGGGAGAAGAAGTTTATGTAATAGGTAAGGGAGAAGAAGATAAGGAAAATAAAATAGGAACATGTCGTTTACTAATTGATATCACCTATAGTTTCGATCAAATTAAAATTGAATTCTATAAAGAAGGAAAAAAGATTTCCCAAGGAGAAAGCTCTTTGGATTTCTATGAAGATCGAAAGAAAACAAAGAATTATTTAAAGAGATTGCTCTATCAATTGCTCGAGGAAGAATTTGAAAAAGAGCTTTCATGGGGCACATTAACAGGAATTAGACCAGTTAAGATTGCAGTTCATCTCATTCAAGAAGGAATGAAAGATGAAGCTGTAATACAACATTTAAAAGATGAATATCTCATCAGTGATGAAAAAGCCCATCTTTGTATGGATATTGCAAATAAGGAGTTAAACTTATTAAGTTCTTTAGATTATGAGCATGGATATAGTGTTTATATTGGTATTCCCTTTTGCCCTAGCATCTGTTTGTACTGTTCTTTTAGTTCCTATCCTCTCCAGGCATACGAAAAGAAAGTTGATGCTTACGTAGATGCATTAATTCATGAAATAGAAATAGTATCAAAACAGATCAGTCATAAGAAGTTGAATACCATTTATATAGGAGGAGGTACTCCAAGTACTTTAACTCCAAAACAATTAGAGAAGTTATTAGAAGCTGTGGATCGTTGCTTTGTGAAAGATCATCTAAAGGAATATACCGTTGAGGTAGGAAGACCAGATAGCATCGATGAAGACAAACTACAAGTATTAAGGAATCATCATATTAGTAGAATCTCTATAAATCCCCAGACGATGCATGATGAAACGTTAAAGATCATTGGGCGGAAACATAATACGGAAGAGACCATCCAGGCTTTTCAACTCGCCAGAAGAGTTGGTTTTGATAATATTAATATGGACATTATTGTTGGATTACCTGGAGAGAACAAAGATGAGGTAAAAACTACATTAGGGAAGATCAAAGAATTGGATCCAGATAGCCTTACCGTTCATTCACTTGCTATTAAAAGAGCAGCCAGATTAAATATATTTAAGGATCGATATCAAGAACTTGGTATTGTGAATAATAAAGAGATTATGGACCTGGTTGCAGGTGAGGCAGATTCAATGGAAATGGAGCCTTATTATCTTTATAGGCAAAAAAACATGGCAGGAAATTTTGAAAATGTAGGATATGCAAAGGTTGACAAAGCTGGAATTTACAATATACTTATTATGGAGGAAGTTCAATCCATTTTAGCTTTTGGAGCAGGGGCTATTACAAAAATAGTAAAAGATCCTGGAGAGAAATTACAGCGGATAGAGAATGTAAAAGATGTTGATTTATATATAGAAAGAATCGATGAAATGATAGAAAGAAAGTTACAAGGTATTAAGAACTTAATGGGAGATGTTGAAGCATAATGCAAGTATTAGAAAATTATCCACGAAAGAAGATCATTCAATTAGATATACAAAGTGAAATCGATCATGGTATTTGCGTCAGCAACTTAGCTTTTCGAATAAGTAAGGATCTAGGTTTATCCCATGAAACTTGTAAACAATTATCTGTTGCAGGAATCGTTCATGATATTGGAAAGATGAGATTAGTCAGGTACATCTACGGAGATAATAAAGATAATCTAACAGTAGAAGAACTAAAATATATCCGTCTGCATCCAGCACTGGGCGCAGAGATATTAAAAGAACAAGGATATTCTGATTTTATTGTGGAAAGTATTTATTACCATCATGAAAATTATGATGGTACAGGTTATCCAGAAAATTTAAAAGCAGAAGAGATCCCCATGGGAAGTCGAATATTAAGAGTTTGTGATGTTTTTGCAGCATTAACCTCTCAAAGGCCGTATCGTGAGGCTTTTGATGTAGAAACAACCATAGAACTCATGATAGAAGAAGTAAAGAACTTCGATATGAAGGTTTTTTTAGCGTTACAAAGAACGGTTCATACAGAAGATATTAGAGACATCCTTGGTATGTCCTATAAGCAGAAGAATGAAAAAGACCGAAAAATAGGATCAGGTCTATGAAAATAAGAAATGGAGGAACGTTATGATTACACAAGCACCAAGAGGCGTACAAGATTGGTATGGCACAGAAATGCACAAAAGAACAGTGATTGAAAAAATTGCTAGAGATTTGGCTAAGACTTATCATATGAAAGAAATTATAACGCCAATATTTGAACATACGGTGTTGTTTCAAAGAGGCGTTGGGGAAACAACAGACGTAGTACAAAAAGAGATGTATACATTTCTTGATAAAGGAGATAGAAGTATTACACTAAAGCCTGAAGGTACGGCAGGGGCAATCCGTGCTTATCTTGAACACAACATGTATGCTCAGCCAGGACCAACAAAGCTTTTTTACGTTACACCAGCTTTTCGTTATGAGAAACCCCAGAGTGGAAGATTAAGACAACATCATCAATTTGGCGTAGAGTTTGTTGGATCTAAAAGTCCAATGGCAGAATTAGATTTAATTACTTTAGTAACCACTCTCATTCAAAAATTAGGTCTAAAGGATGCAAAACTTCATATTAATAGTATAGGGTGCGAAAATTGTCGTAAAGATTATAACGAAGCCCTATTAGCTTACTTAAAAGAACATGAGGATCACCTATGTTCTGATTGCAAAGAAAGAATGAAAAAAAATCCTCTACGTGTCATTGATTGTAAAGTAGAAAGTTGTAAAGCAATCATAAAAGATGCTCCTCGGACCATCGACTATTTAGATGATGAGTGTAAAGAACATTTTGAAGAATTGCAATCTTTATTAACAGAAATGAATATACCATTTGAAATTGATACGAGTATTGTACGTGGACTTGATTATTATACAAGAACGGTATTTGAGTTTGTAAACAGTGATGGTTTTACTCTTTGTGGAGGTGGACGTTACGATGGTCTGATTCACGAAATAGATGAAAAACAAGATATTCCTTCTGTTGGATTTGGTATGGGCATTGAACGTATCTTATATTTTTTAGACAAAGAGGGTGTAGACTTAGAACCAGAAGAACCCATAGCTTTATACGTTGGAATCCTAGGAAAAGAAGCCAGAAGCCAGGCTTATAAAATAGTCCATGATCTTAGAAGCCAAGGTCTTATTGTAGAAACGGATTACATGGACCGAAGTGTGAAAGCGCAAATGAAATATGCCAATAAATTAGGAGCCTTAAAGACTGTTATTATTGGACAAGATGAACTTACAAAACGTGTCGTTAGTGTAAAAGATATGAATACAGGGGAACAAACAGAGGTATCTTTAGATAAAATAGCAGATTTATGCATTTAGGAGGAATAAATAGATGGCAGAGAGCATGAAGGGATTAAAAAGATCTCATAGATGCACCGAAGTAAGCAATAAAAATATTGGTGAAGAAATTACCGTTATGGGATGGGTACAAAAAAGAAGAAACCTAGGAAGTTTAATCTTTATTGATTTAAGAGATCGTTCTGGATTATTACAAATTGTTTTTGACGGTAAAGATATAGGAGAACAGGGCTTTGAAAAGGCTGAAAGCCTTAGGAGTGAATTTGTTATTGCAGTGGTTGGTAAAGTGGAAGCACGTTCAGGAGCTGTAAACGAAAACCTTGCTACAGGTGATATTGAACTTCGTGGGACAGAGCTGCGCATTTTATCAGAATCCGACACACCACCATTTCCCATTGATGAAAATGTCCAGATTAAAGATGAATTGCGTTTGAAATATAGATATCTAGACTTAAGAAGAGCCAATCATCAAAGGAACTTAAAACTAAGGAGTGATGTGACAACTTCTGTTCGTTCATTTTTAGCAGAAGAAGGTTTTTTGGAAATTGAAACTCCAATTTTAGGAAAAAGCACTCCAGAGGGAGCTAGAGATTATTTAGTGCCAAGTCGTGTTCATCCTGGAAAATTCTATGGATTACCACAGTCACCACAGTTATTTAAACAACTGTTAATGTGCTCAGGTTATGATCGTTATTTCCAAATTGCTAAATGTTTCCGAGATGAAGATCTAAGAGCAGATAGACAACCAGAATTTACTCAAATTGATATGGAATTATCTTTTGTAGATATTGATGACGTTATTGATGTGAATGAACGTTTATTAGCTAAAATATTTAAAGAGTCTGTTGGGATTGATGTACAACTTCCGATCCAGAGGATGACTTATGAAGAGGCTATGAATCGTTTTGGTAGTGATAAGCCAGATACTAGATTTTCTATGGAATTAGTTGATGTATCTGAAGTTGTAAAGGGCTGTGGTTTCGGTGTCTTTACAAGTGCCCTTGAAAACAATGGTTCTGTACGTGGGTTAAATGTAAAAGGACAAAGCACTATGCCACGTAAGAAAATTGATGCTTTAGTAGCTTTTGCAAAAGATTTTGGAGCAAAAGGCTTAGCTTATCTTGCTATTGGAGAGGATGGAACTTATAAATCTTCTTTCACCAAATTCTTAACAGAAGATGAAACAAACAATCTTATTACAGCAATGGAGGGCGAACCAGGAGATTTATTGGTTTTTGCAGCAGATAAAAATGAAGTAGTATGGGATGTTCTTGGAAATTTAAGATTAAAGTTAGCAAAAGATTTAGAACTTTATAACAGTGATCAGTTCCATTTCTTATGGGTTACTGAATTTCCATTGCTTGAATGGTCTGAAGAACAGCAAAGATTCGTAGCGAAACATCATCCATTTACTATGCCTATGGAAGAAGATCTTCATATGATTGATTCAGATCCAGGTAAAGTGAGAGCCAAAGCTTATGACATTGTGTTAAATGGAACGGAATTAGGTGGCGGAAGCGTTAGAATTTATCAAAATGAAATTCAAGAAAAGATGTTTGAAATATTAGGTTTTTCGAAAGAAGAAGCCGAGGAGCGTTTTGGATTCCTTTTAGAGGCATTTAAATACGGTGTGCCACCACATGCTGGTTTAGCATACGGTTTAGATCGCTTAATTATGCTTATGACAAAAGAAGATAGCATTAGAGAAGTAATTGCTTTTCCTAAAGTAAAAGATGCATCTTGCCTTATGACCAATGCTCCCGATGTAGTAGATGAGGTTCAGTTAAGAGAATTGGAACTTAAAATTTCTGAAATAGAAGAAGATAAATAAATATAAAAGGGAGAAGAAACGGGCTTAAGTTCGTTTCTTCTCCCTTTTATTTACTTATTTATCCCCTAAAACAGCATTAAAAGACTCTGTAGCAGCGTTTAAACCACCTAAAATTGTATCGATGAAAGAGTCTGTGAGCTCCAGGTTCCAAGACCTTCCATCGTTTTTTAAAATAAGATCTACAGCAGTAGTGGTTTCTGCTGTATTTTCTTGAACAGCATGTAATAATAATTCATTTATTTTTGCTGCCTTATCTTTAGCATTAGAGATAAGAGCTTCACTTGTAGCAGCATACATAATAAGACTATCGGCGTAATCGGATAATATGTGATCTAAGCTTAAACTAGTTACCTGAACAGAAACCACGGCATTTCCGTTTTCTTCATGGGAGCTTATGATTTCGTAATCTAAATGATTTAATATTTGTTCTGCAATAGCTAAATCAATTTGATCCGAATATTCATCAGCAGTTGAAAAAATATCATGAAATCCCATATAACGTAAGAGTTGTTTGGCAGTTAGTTTTTTCCATGTAGAAAAAATCATATCCACTGTTTCTTCAGGAGTAAATAAATTTGTGTGATTAACATAAGTAACAAATCCACCAACCAACTGATCTTCTAAATTACTATCGGTTTGTAAAGTCCAACGGTTATATTTTTTTACCAGTTTAATATCTATTTCCTTTGTAACAGTATCAAAAGATGTACTCTTTAGAATATCTCTTAGAATTACAAAGTACAGACTAGTAGATTCCTTTTCCGTCTGGCTAAGAGCTTCTAGATTGTTGGTCATACTATAGGAGAAAATTTGCCGATAATATTCTTTTGCAACGGCCTTTGCATCCAACGTCGTCAACTGTACTGTTATAAATGCATAAGCATCATTGATCGTTTTTGTATCTTTTATTTTATAATTAAAGTTTTCAAAAAATAAATGGAAGACTTCCATAACAGAACTTGGAAGGTCCTCTCCTTCTTCTGCTTTTAAACCGTAAAGGTCTTCGTAGGAGATAAACTCGGTGAGTGTACGTTGGTCTAAATTCTTTAGCAGATCTAATTCTTTTTTTAAGGTATATTCAGGTCCTTTCCTGTAATTACCATATCCCAAATATATTCCTAAACATAATAAAAATATTAGAGTTGCTATCAGAGATGGAAATAAGTGTTTTTTTGATTTCATTTGATTGAATGTCCTTTCCCTCAATATATCCACCGTATCCAATATAGAAATATGGCAGCGAACTGGATGAGAAAAATAATTGGGAATCCTAATGTAAAACTAAGATGTTTGGTTTTATGACGAAACACTTGCATCCCTAATATAGAGCCAACACTTCCTCCTATGATAGCGATAAAAAACAAAGTTTTTTCTTTTGTACGCCAAAGTTGTTTTTTTGCTTTGTACTTATCATAACCCATAGAAAGAAACCCTATGGTATTTATAAAAATTAAGTAATATAGTATGACATTCATATTCTTCCTCGATTCTTAAATCCACAATATCATATATTTTATCTTACTCTAAATTTTATGTCAATGGCTGTTATTTAATAGGGAAATCTATAGAAATGTTCAAGAAAGAAGAATGGAGGGGAATCAACGGGTACAATTTTAAGAAACCCGTAAGAAATAATGAATATCATCTATAAAGATAAAATGTTATACTGTTAACAAAGAATCAATGGGAGGGAAGAGATGAAGAAAAAAATTATTATTGCAATCATAGCCCTGCTTGTTGTTGGAGGTGTTGGAACAGCAAGTTACTTTGGTGTAAAGAGTTTAAAGGCATCAACTAGTGCAAATGAAGCAGGTACCTCAGTGTATGTACAGACTGTCGCTGATATTATGGATATGGGGGTAGCTAGTACCATAAATCGTTATTCAGGAAGGGTTGATCCACAAGAAACACTGGATATTGAAGTGAGTCAAGAAAAGGAAGTAAAGGAAGTTTTAGTTGAAGAGGGAGAAGAAATAGCAGTCGGTACACCATTATTTATATACGATACGGAAACGATGGAAGAGGAATTAGCACAGGCAGGTCTAGAAATTGAACGGATTGATCATGATATTTTAACGGCTCAAGAAGAGATCAAATCATGGGAAAAGGAAAAAAAGACTACTCCTGCAGATCAACAATTGGCAATTACTACAAAAATACAAGAGGCTCAAACCGATATAAAAAGATCCGAGTATGAAAGAAAGAGTAAAGAGTTAAGTATGGAACAGCTACAAAAGTCTATTGATAGTGCTACAGTAAATAGTCAAATCGATGGTGTTGTAAAGTCTATTAATAAAGACCAGACCACAAATAGTATGACTGGTGAAATAGAGCCATTTATGAGAATTCTAACCCTTGGTGATTTTAGGATTTCAGGTAAAATCAATGAACTAAATGCTATGAATCTACAGCCTGGAGAACGGATGATTATTCGTTCAAGAGTCGATGAAGATGCTATTTGGATCGGCGCATTAGATAAAGTTGATTATGATAATCCACAAAACGGCGATAATAATTTTTATGGTGGAAGTAATACAGAAAGTACCACTACTTATCCATTTTATGTTGTTTTGGAAAGCTCCGAAGGA
>DVLR01000233.1 GCA_018715425.1 Candidatus Merdenecus merdavium | reverse complement strand
TGTTTTTTTGTATGGTTGTAATGAATAAGTTGGAAATTGTAAGAAGTGAAATGAGGAGTCTGGAACCTTATTCAGTAGTAGAAAAACTCGAAAGAATAAAAAAATTTCGTTACAGATAGAAGATAAAAGAGATTGACAAATATCAGAACAAAGGCTATGATACTACTTAAGCAGATCATATAATTCTGATTGAAATACCTATCAATATAAATCCTATGGTCGTAAGAAATTCTTACGATAATCTATCACCGATTATTCTATCGGTGCATTCCGCAATATATGATGTAATATAAGAACAACCCAAGGTAGGACTACTTTCTATATTTTTTGCAAAACATGGTATTGGCACTATATTCTCTTATAGAAAAAGTCTTACGATGAATTGGAGGGATATAGCATGGAACAATAAGATAAATAGCTAAAAAAACTTCCAAAGAAGTTTAAAAGAAAATGTATCAAGAAGATATACTATAAATTTTGCCTTAAATAAGATATAATAGATATCTATAGAGCCTTTCATGAGGCAAAAGTGAAGATAAGTTTTATGGTTTTAGGTGTTGACATATCAGAATGAATGGTCTATTATAGTAATTAATGCGAACGTAGGTTCGGGGTGAAGGAGAACAGGAATGATAAAAGATGAAAATAAATTAAAGGCATTAGATGCGGCATTATCACAGATAGAAAAGCAGTTTGGCAGAGGCTCAGTGATGAAGCTTGGTGAGTCAGGTGTAAATATGAATGTAGAGACTATTCCTACAGGCGCTCTTAGCTTAGATATTGCACTTGGGCTTGGAGGTATTCCAAAGGGAAGAATTATTGAAGTATATGGACCAGAATCCAGTGGTAAAACTACAGTTGCTTTACATATGGTAGCAGAAGTACAAAAAAGAGGTGGAATTGCTGGTTTTATTGATGCTGAGCATGCTCTCGATCCTGCATATGCAAGTAAGATCGGAGTAGATATTGACAACCTATATATATCACAACCAGATAATGGTGAACAAGCACTTGAAATTACAGAAACAATGGTTCGTTCTGGAGCAGTAGATATCGTCATTGTGGACTCCGTTGCAGCACTTGTTCCAAAAGCAGAGATTGACGGAGATATGGGGGATAGTCATGTAGGTCTTCAAGCACGTCTCATGTCTCAGGCCCTTAGAAAATTAACGGCTGCTATTAGTAAATCTAATTGCGTTGTTATTTTTATTAACCAGTTACGTGAAAAAGTTGGTGTTATGTTTGGTAGTCCAGAAACTACAACTGGTGGAAGGGCACTTAAGTTCTACTCTTCTGTTCGTTTAGATGTTAGACGTATTGAGGCATTAAAACAAAGTGGTGAAATGATCGGTAATAGAACGAGAATCAAAGTGGTTAAAAATAAAATCGCACCTCCATTTAAAGAAGCAGAGTTTGATATTATGTTTGGGCAGGGTATCTCTAAAGAAGGTGATGTACTTGATTTAGCAGTTAGTCTCGATCTTATTAATAAAAGTGGTGCATGGTATGCTTACAATGAAGATAAAATTGGGCAAGGACGTGAAAATGCAAAAAATTATTTAAAAGAACATCCAGAGATATTAAAAGAAGTGGAACAGAAAGTAAGAGCACATTATGGTTTAGATTTAACAGCTGAAGAGCGAGCTGCTGCGAGAGAAAAGGTATTAGCTGAAGAAAAGGCGGCTAGGACAGGATCAAGCAATGGGAACACGGAAGATGCAAAAGCAGATCCTAAGAAAATTAAGGGTCAATAGATATGATGATTACAGGTATTGAACCAATTACCAATTCGAAAAGTAAAGTTTTTATAGATGAGCAGCTTGCCTTTGCATTATACAAAGGCGAGCTGTCTCGCTATCATTTAAAAGTAGGAGAACCCATAAAAGAAGATGTTTACGATGAATTAATGGGTAAAATCTTAGTAAAAAGAGCAAAAATACGTGCCATGAATTTATTAAAGAGTATGGATCGCACAGAGCAAGAGATAAGAAGAAAATTAAAGCAGAATTTTTATCCAGAGGTAATTATTGATATAGCAGTGGAATATGTGCGATCATATCACTATATCGATGATGAAAGATACATTAGGAGATACATTGATTGGAAGAAGGATAGCAAATCGAAAAGACAGATTGAGATGGATCTTATGAAAAAAGGCATCAAAAAAGAGATGATTTCTATCGTCTACGATGAAGTAGGAGAGCAAGACGAACTCATCTTAATTAGAAAGCTCTTGGATAAAAAAGGGTACGTTTCAGAAGAGGCTACAGGGAAGGAGAAACAAAAAATATATAGATTTTTAATGCAAAAAGGATTTAAAAGTAGTGATATTCAACAAGTAATGAAAAATTCCAATGATTTTAATGATGAATTTTAGATATAACCAGAATATTAAAAATAGGACAGAAATAGTACGGGTATTAGGCATGAAATATGGACATTCACTTGACACAAACCATAAAACAGTATAAAATTTAAGTGTTGTATATTTGTACAATGAAAATTAAATAAGGAGGTGCTCCTGTGCCAGAAATATATTATGTTCTTGCTACGCTATTCTTACTTATTTTTACTGCCTTTATTAGTTGGAAATTTGCAATTTCTTATAGAAAAAAAGTAGTTGAAGCCAAAATTGGAAGTGCAGAAGAAAAAGCAAGAGAAATTATAGACGATGCTTTAAAAGTTGCGGAAACTAAAAAGCGTGAAGCTTTATTAGAGGCCAAGGAAGAATCTATAAAAACTAAGAATGAGCTTGAAAGAGAAACGAAAGAAAGACGTAGTGAACTGCAAAGGTATGAACGCAGGGTTCTAGCCAAAGAAGAGACTTTGGAGAAGAAATCGGATTCTATTGAAAAAAGAGAAGCTGGTTTTATAAGAAAAGAAGAAGATCTCAAGAAAAAGAGCATAGAAGTCGAAGAACTTGAATTAAAAAAAGTACAGGAACTAGAAAGAATCTCAGGATTAACCTCCGAACAAGCAAAAGATTATCTTTTAAAAACAGTTGAGGATGAAGTGAAACACGATACTGCCAAGCTATATAAAGAGCTTGAAAGTAAAGCCAAGGAAGAAGCTAACAAAAAGGCAAGAGAATATGTGGTCAATAGCATACAAAAATGTGCTGTAGATCATGTTTCGGAAACTACAATTTCCGTTGTTCAGCTTCCTAATGATGAAATGAAGGGTAGAATTATTGGTAGGGAAGGTAGAAACATCAGAACCTTAGAAACACTCACGGGAGTGGATCTAATCATTGATGATACTCCTGAAGCCGTTATTTTATCTGGATTTGACCCAATTAGAAGAGAGATTGCTAGAATCGCTCTTGAAAAGCTAATCGTAGATGGAAGAATTCATCCTGCAAGAATTGAAGAAATGGTAGAAAAGGCTCGAAAAGAAGTGGAAGTCATGATAAGAGAAGAAGGTGAGGCTGCTACTCTAGAAGTAGGAGTTCACGGTATTCATCCAGAAATTGTCCGTCTATTAGGTAGAATGAAATTTAGGACAAGCTATGGGCAAAATGCTTTAAAACATTCAATAGAAGTTGCACAATTATCTGGGCTTCTAGCTGGTGAGATTGGGCTTGATGTTAGAATGGCTAAGAGAGCAGGATTATTGCATGATATTGGTAAGTCTATTGATCATGAAGTGGAGGGATCTCATATACAAATCGGTGTGGATTTATGTAGAAAATATAAGGAATCACCCATCGTTATTAATGCAGTTGAATCCCATCATGGAGATGTGGAGCCAGATAATTTGATTTCCTGTATCGTACAAGCTGCAGATACAATTTCCGCAGCAAGACCAGGTGCAAGAAGAGAGACCTTAGAAACGTATACAAATAGGTTAAAACAATTAGAAGATATCACCAATTCCTTTAAAGGAGTGGATAAGTCTTTTGCTATTCAAGCGGGAAGAGAAGTTCGTATAATGGTAGTTCCAGATCAAGTAAGCGATGCAGAAATGGTCTTACTTGCAAGAGATATTTCTAAACAGATTGAAGCTGAATTAGAATATCCAGGACAGATCAAAGTTAATGTTATTCGTGAAAGCAGAGCGACTGATTATGCGAAATAGAGATTTTATTCATAGTTTAGCAATATAATACGAAAAGGCGTGCCATGGGCATGCCTTTTCGTATTATATTGGAGAAATAAGCCTAGTGAAAATTTATTTATCTTTTAGACTACCTATCAATCATCCTTAGTTAAAATATCAAGACTGTTTTGTACAGGTTGTGCATATAATGTAAAGTGGTTATTCAAAAAGATATCTTCTTTTTGAAATACGAAAGGTTGGAGAAGCACTTTACATAATCGTCCAGTGAAAGGAATGAATAAAATGGGAAAGTTTTGGAAAGCTAAAAAATTGATGTATATTAAGCTTTTTGGTGTTATTTTTATAGTAAGCTTTATCGTGGGAATATTCATTGCAAATTTATCTGCAAAACAGTACCTTAATCAGACTGGTATTTTAAGTGAATATTTTATTATGAAATATAAATATATGGATTTTAGCTATCGTAAACTCTTTTGGTTTATTTTAAAAAGTAGGTTAAAAACCGTCATAATCCTTTGGGGCTTGGGCTTTACGATTATTGGAGTACCAGCCGTGTGGGGATATAGTGTTTGGATGGGATTTTCTGCAGGCATGCTCTTATCTTTATCGGTGATGAGAATGGGGTTTTCAGGAGTTATTATATGTTTTTTAGGATTAGTACCACAAGTCTTTATTTACTTGCCCTGTATTTTGATCTTCTTAAATCAAGTGTATGCAATGTCTTTATCCCAGTTTGAGGGAAAAGGTTTTAGGAAGTCTTATAAAAGAGGTAGATCACAAATGATAGGATCTTATATGACATTACTTTGTATCATTGTTATGATGCTTATTGTAGGTATATTTCTCGAAAGTCATGTAAATCCCATTATCATTAGCAATCTATTAAAAAATTATTAAAATAAAAATAGGATTAAAAATACCACATATTGTTTAGGGAAAATGAGGGATGTATAGATGTTGTACTAAAGTGCTTATCTGTAGATGAATACTAGGGTTGTAGAGAAAAATACTATTTGATTTTATATCAAAACCTGCTTATAATAGTGATATTGATAAAAATAAGAAAAGTAGGTAGAGTGATGAAGCAAGAGATTGATAATTTTATTGTATATATGCATGAGATTAAACATACCTCAAATAATACGGAAATTTCATATAAAAGGGATTTGTATAAAATGGTTCAATTCTTGGAAGGTCAAGGTATTACAAGAATGGACAAAATCACTTCAACTAACTTAAATTCTTACATGTTACATATGGAGAAACAGGGGCTAGCAGCATCATCTATCTCTAGAAGTATTGCATCTATGAAGGCATTATTTAACTATTTATTCCACATGAAGGAAATAGAAGAAGATCCATCTTATCTTTTAAAAGCACCAAAGGTAGAAAAAAAGAAACCAGAGATTCTGTCTATCAAAGAAATGGAAAATCTTTTAAATGAACCGAAGACAAGCACTCCCAAAGGTTGTAGAGATAAAGCGATGCTTGAATTACTATATGCTACAGGAATGAGAGTGACGGAGTTAATTACACTTAAAATGGAACATGTAAATTTATCCATGAATTATATTGTATGTAAAGATCATGAAAAAGAACGGGTTATACCATTTGGAGAATCATCTAAAAAAGCTTTGATGATGTACTTAGCTGGTTCCAGAGAGATCTTGCTAAATGGAGAAGAAAGTGATATCTTGTTTACGAATTGTTCTGGAGGGCAGATGAGTAGACAAGGATTTTGGAAATTAGTAAAATCCTATGGGAAAAAAGCAGGAATTGTTCATGAAATTACCCCCCATACCTTTCGACATTCCTTTGCTGCACATTTAGTTGAAAATGGTGCAGACTTAAGAAGTGTACAAGAAATGATGGGGCATTCTGATATTTCTGCCATGCATGTATATATGAATTTAGGGTCAAGTAAAATCAGAGATGTTTATGCCAAAACTCATCCGCGTGGATAAGTTAAAAATTAAAAATATCAGCATGAGGAAAAATAGAAACGAAGTTTCTTAATCAACACACAAGATTATAAAAGGTGCCACATCAAATCATATTTGGTTGATGTAGCACCTTTTTCATAAATAAGAATGATGGCTGTTGATGAGCCAAACTTCCTAAGTGAAAGCAGAATTAACAATTTTCGGCAATATGATAAATTAAGCTTTCTGTATCTTCCCAACCGATGCATGGATCAGTAATAGATTTACCGTATATATGGTTTTCCTTTCCAATAGGCTGGCTTCCTTCTACAATGTAGCTTTCAATCATCACACCCTTTACCAAATCCTTGATCTCCTGAGAAAGATTTCGACTATGAAGAACTTCCTTTACGATTCGGATCTGCTCCCGAGGTAATTTATTAGAATTTGAATGGTTTGCATCAATCAGCGTAGCTGGATTTTTAAGATGTCTTTCTTCATACATATGGAGTAATCTTTTAAGATCCTCATAGTGATAGTTTGGTATGCAGTTACCATGCTTACTTACTGCACCTCTTAAAATGGTATGAGTAAGTTCGTTACCTGTTGTTTTTACTTCATGACCTCTATAGATAAAGCGATGGTGTCCCTGAGCGGCAACGACGGAGTTCAACATAATGGAAAAGTCACCACTAGTAGGGTTTTTCATACCAACGGGAATATCAAGTCCACTTACGGTGAGCCTATGCTGCTGGTTTTCTACAGATCTTGCGCCAATGGCAACGTAAGATAGTAGATCAGATAAATAGTCCCAGTTTTCAGGGTAGAGCATTTCATCTGCGGCAGTAAGACCACTTTCTTTCAATGCACGAATATGCATTTTACGCATGGCAATCACTCCAGCGGATAGATCGGGCTTTTTTTCTGGATCTGGCTGATGAAAGATTCCTTTGTAACCTTCACCAGTGGTTCTTGGTTTGTTGGTATAGATTCTAGGAATCAAGATCAATCGATCCGCAACTTCTTTTTGTATGTTTCCCAAGCGATTGGTGTAGTCGCAGACAGCATCTTCATTATCTGCTGAACAAGGTCCAATAACAACTAAAAACTTATTAGATTTTCCCTCTAATACATCTTTGATCTGTATATCTCTTGCATCTTTTATTGCCTTCATCTCTTCGGTAATGGGGTAGTCCTTATGAATCTGCTCCGGAGATGGTAATTCTTTAATATATTGAAAACTCATTCTTCATTCTCCTTTGTTTATTACTCGTGATATATTTTCCTTACGGTTTAACAAACATTATAATATAGAATGATCAACTTGTCGACAAAAAACTTAGAAAGTTGATTTGTTAACGTTATAAAGTGTCCTTTCTTTTCATAAAGGAATGAAAGAAATCAAAAGTTAAAGAACCAAAAGCAGTTAAAAGCAAAATATAGGTAATACATAAAATAATAAAGGATACACCCATGTGAAGGAGAGGTGTTAAAGACATTGTGTAGTCCAGAATCTTTTGAAAGAAGCGAACAACACCAATGCTAATACCTAAAGATATCAAAGGTTTCATAATCCAATTGTAGGCGGAAAAATATAAGTTGGCATATTTTTTTAGGTCGATAATATGTAAAAGCGTCATAATCAATTCACTTACTAATAATCCCCATAAATAACCTGTGATTCCAAACTTAGGTATACAAAATAAAACAAAGAGGATTCTTGTGCCAAGACCGATACAATGATGAATAAAAGATGTTGTGGTTTTTCCAAGTCCATTTAAAATACTGTTTAAGGTAGTAGTTAAATAGAGGAAAGGGCAGATCCAGGCCAATACCAAAATAAAACTACCTGCCATCGAGTTATCAAAAAATACAGTTCCTAAGTCGGAACCAAATAATAAAAAAGTTCCTGTACATAAAATTCCTAGGATTAGACAATACTTTATGGTATTCTCAATGGTTCTTGCAATCATTCTGTGGTTATCAGAAGCCTGAGCTTCAGATATGGTCGGTAAAAGCATCACCGCAACGGAATTTGTGATTGCTGAAGGAAATAAAATTAAGGGTAAGGACATTCCTGTTAGAACGCCATAAACACTTAGAGCTTCGGAGGTATCAAAACCGTATAATCGTAAACGAATAGGAATCAGAATTGCTTCTGCGCTTTGTAGTACGTTGAGTAAAATTCGGTTTGCAGTAAGTGGCAGTGATAGGGATAGTATATTTTTGGCGTGAGTAAAATAAGGACTTTTTACCTGCTTAAAGGTAGGAAACTTTTGAAATCTACCAATAATGGCTGTGGCAGAAAAAAGCATAGAGACAAATTCGCCTAACACAATACCAATAGCTGCAATGGCAGGTCCAACCATATGACCTTGCTCTTTTAGCATTAAATAAATCACGTAAGATGCAAATACCCTAATGAGTTGTTCTATTAATTGGGAGAGTGCAGGTACGTTAGCTTTTTTTATTCCATAATAATATCCGTTAACACAAGAGTGTACACATCCAAATGGAATAGATAGAGAAACGATTCTTAGCAAATCGCCGCATCTTGGTTCATCTAAAATGTTAATGGCCAAAAAGTCCGCATTTAAATAAAGTAGAATCGTGGTACCAATGGAAAGTATCATGGAAATGGTAAGACCTACAAGAAGAATATCTCTAGCCGCTTGCTCATCCTTTAACGATACTTTCCAGGCAACAAAACGAGAGATAGCAGTTTGTATACCAGCTGCTGTTAAAGAAAAACACAAGGCATAAATAGGAAAAATAAGTTGATAAATTCCCATGCCTTCTGGACCGATTGTATGTGAAAGAAAGATTCTATAAAAGAATCCTATAATCCTTGTGATGA
>DVLR01000232.1 GCA_018715425.1 Candidatus Merdenecus merdavium | reverse complement strand
AGAGTTTCACAAGTATTATCTATGGTTTTTGTGATTGTTGGAATAGGATTTTTTATATTTGGAAGAAAGAAGTTAACGATCACAGAATATAAAGGAAAATACGCTTTATAGATCAGGTAACATCCTACTTTTACAGTTTTAGATTTTACTATTTGGTAAGATATGAATAAGAGAACCACCTTTATGGCATACTAATAAAAATTATGTTTTCGTAAAGGAGTTATCATGTCAGAAGTATTTAAAATCATCTTACTATCGGTTGGATCTATCATTACTATTTTTATCCTAACAAAATTAATGGGTTATCGCCAAATGTCTCAAATGAGTATGTTTGATTATATTATTGGTATAACCATAGGTTCCATTGCTGCAGAAATGGCAACATCTTTAGAAGATAGTTTTATTCAGCCTTTGGTTGCCATGGGCATATATGCTTTATTTGCTATCTGTTTGTCTTTCATAAGCTTAAAATTTATTAAGGCTCGTAGAATCATTGAAGGAACCCCTTTAATACTTTTAAATAAAGGGGAGATTTATAGAGAAAATCTTAAGAAATCTAAAATTGATGTATCAGAATTTTTAATGCAATGTCGTATCAATGGATATTTTGATGTATCTAAATTAGAAACGGCTATACTAGAAGAAAACGGAAAGATAAGTTTTTTACCAAAATCTACGGATCGTCCTATTCTTCCATCAGATGTACAACTTAACCCAGCACAAGATTATATGGTGGCAAATGTAGTTTTAGATGGAAAAGTGATGAAGAAAAATTTACAACATTCAGGGAAAGATGAAAAGTGGTTGATGCAGCAGCTAAAGGGACAAGGGGCGGATAAGATTGAAGATGTTTTACTGGCAACTTGTGACCAATCCAATAAGGTGACGGTATTTATGAAAAATCATGAAGAAAATATGAAAGATGTATGGATATAATGCATCAAGGAGAAAGAGGTAACTATGAAAAAACTAACGTTAACCATGTTTCTTTGTTTTATACTAACTCTAAGTTTTACATCCTTGGCTCAGGAGGAAAAAGAAATAGTAAATATCGTTTTTACACATGACTTACATTCTCATTTCGAGAGTTTTCTAACAGATCAAAATGGAACGGTAGAAAGTGTTGGTGGTTTTGCAAGAATTAAAACCATAATTGATCAGGAAAGAGAGAAAGATCCTAACACTTTAGTGGTGGATGCAGGTGATTTCTCTATGGGGACTTTATATCAAACGATCTATGCAAAAGAGGCATCAGAGCTTAGGATGTTAGGATTCATGGGGTTTGATGCCACTACTTTAGGAAATCATGAACTAGATTACAGAGATGATCAATTCGCAAAGATGCTGTTAAGGGCCAAAGAAAGTGGTGATCCAATTCCACCATTGGTTCTTAGCAATATAGATTGGGAAGGGGCAGATGCAAAACAATTAGAAGTAAAAGATGCAATGGATGCTTATGGGGTAAAACCTTATATGGTTACTGAAAAAGGTGGAGTAAAAATCGCTATTATGGGAATCTTCGGAAAGCAAGCCCTATCATACTCACCTATGACAGAGCTTAAGTTTGAAGATCCAGTAGAAAGTGCCCAAAAAACAGTTCAGCAGATCAAGGAACACGAAGATGTGGATATGATTGTTTGCTTATCTCATAGTGGAACATCTGAAGTAAAGAAAGATTCTGAAGATGAAATCTTAGCAGAAAAAGTTCCAGAGATTGATCTAATCATTAGTGGTCACACCCATACCACACTGGATCAACCTATCGTGATAGGAAACACCACAATTGTATCAGAAGGTGAATACGGCAGAAACTTAGGCTTGATCTCTCTTTCTAAAAATAAAGACCATCGTTGGGAAGTTGAAGAGTATGACTTAGTTCCAATGGATAAAAACGTTGGAGAGGATCAAGAAACCTTAAATGAAATAAATAAGTTTAAAGTTCTTTTACAAGAATCATATCTAGATCAATATGGATATTCTTATCATGAGATTTTAGCGCATAATCCCTATGAATTCACTAATATTCATGAGTTTGGAAAAGAGCATAAAGAAGATGCATTAGGAAATTATATTGCGGATTCTTATGGATATGCCATTAAGGCTGCTGAAGGAAAGGATTATAAGCCTATTGCAGTTTCGGTGGTGCCAGCAGGAGTCGTTCGAGACACTTTATATAAGGGAGATATTACAGTTTCCCAGATCTTTAATATTAGTTCTTTAGGAGTAGGAGCAGATGGGATTCCAGGATATCCTTTGATCGATGTATATTTAACGGGGAAAGAGCTAAAAACAGTAGCCGAAGTAGATGCTTCAGTCTCTCCAATGATGTTAGAAGCACGCTTATATATGAGCGGTTTAAATTTTACTTTTAATCCTAATAGGCTCATTTTAAATAGAGTGACAGATACATATTTAAGTGATGTAAGTTATCACGATGTAACAGAAAACTCAGAAAACAACACGGAGGTAACCAATAAAGAAATCATAGAAGACCATAAGTTATACCGTGTAGTTGCAGATCTATATTCTGGGCAAATGTTAAGCATGGTGAATGGTAAATCCTTTGGTATCCTTTCTATTGTACCGAAAGATGAAAATGGAATTGCCATAGAAGATCTGGAATCTAGGATTATTTATAGTGGAGATAAAGAATTAAAAGCTTGGTTAGCATTGGCACAATATACAGAATCCTTTAACAATGAAGATGGTAAATCAGAAATTCCTAAATATTATAGTACGGAACATTCCAGAAAGACAGTTCAAAATAGTAAAAATATTGTAGAACTTGTAAAGAAACCCAATAAGATAGCTGTGATCGTAGCAGTAGTATTTTTGCTTCTTCTAGGAGTGATAAGTTTGGTAGTAAGAGTCATTTATAAAACAATAGGAAAAAGAC
This sequence comes from Candidatus Merdenecus merdavium, assembly GCA_018715425.1. Taxonomy (GTDB): domain Bacteria; phylum Bacillota; class Clostridia; order Lachnospirales; family Lachnospiraceae; genus Merdenecus; species Merdenecus merdavium. The sequence goes on along the minus strand of DVLR01000232.1, from coordinate 5,082 downwards.
GTAAAAGGTAAAATCATAGAAAGAGTTTCTATATCACAGATTGGAAAACTATAGTATAATAAAAAACAAACACGTTTATGGATGAAACGATTAGAGAAGGGAAAAGTGTTGACATGAAAATAACTTTTGCAGATAGAATGCAGAAAGGTGAATCCAGTATTTTTACGATTTTGAATGAAAAAAAAGATAGAATGATGTCTGAAGGTAAAGAAATCTTTGATATGTCCATTGGTACTCCTGATTTTCCACCAGCACCACATGTGATTACTGCACTTGCTGAGGCTGGTATGAAAGCAGAAAATTATAAATATGCAGTGGTAGATCTACCAGAATTACAAGATGCAGTCATTGGTCATTATAAAAATAGATTTGAAGTAGAATTAACGAGAGATGAGGTGATGTCAGTCAATGGTTCTCAAGAGGGGATTGCCCACATTGCCTTTTCCCTTTGTAATCCCGGTGACTTAGTTCTAATACCAGATCCTGGATATCCTATTTTTTGCGATGGACCCCAACTAGCGGGGGCGATTACGGAGACGTACCCTCTTTATGAAAAGAATGGATTTCTTCCAGACCTAAAACAAATCCCAGAGGATGTAGCAAAGAAAGCAAAAGTCATGATTGTGTCCTTTCCTATGAATCCAGTAGGGGTGGTGGCTCCAGATGAGTTTTACATGGAGTTGATTGCCTTTGCAAAGAAGTATGAAATCATCATCATCCATGATAATGCTTATTCCGATATTATTTTTGGCGGTAAGAAAGGGAAATCATTTCTATCTTTTGATGGAGCGAAAGAGGTGGGGGTGGAATTTTATTCTCTGTCGAAATCTTACAATTTAACAGGTGCAAGAATATCATTTGCAATAGGGAATCATAAGATCATTCAAATGTTTAAAAAACTGAGATCTAAAATAGATTATGGTGTCTTTTTACCAATACAATATGCAGCCATTGCCGCATTAGAGGGTGACCAATCCCTAGTAAAAGAACAGTGTAAGAAATACGAAAGCAGGGGAAAGAAACTTTGTCATGGTCTTAGAGAGTTAGGTTGGATGGTTCCAGACGTTCAAGGTACCATGTTTGTTTGGGCACCGATTCCTAAAACATTCAAACATTCGGTAGAGTTTTGTAATCAGCTATTAGAGGAAACAGGAGTAATCTGCACACCTGGTATCTGTTTTGGAAAACTGGGAGAAGGATACGTACGTTTTGCTTTGGTTTTAAATGAAGATAGGATTGATCAAGCATTAGAAGCAATTCGTATAAGTAATATCATCAAATAGAAAATTTGCCTTTTCATACATTCTTTGTTTCATAGGGAAAGATTAAGGGACAAAAAGTAAAGAAAGGTAACGATGTCGAAGATAGATAAAGGAAGACGAATCACAATGGAAAGAGATAACTATGTTATAGAGCTAGTAAACATGCAAAGAGATTATTTGGATCAAGTAATAGAACTTTTAGAAGATGCACGAGCATTTTTACTGGAACAAGGAATTGACCAATGGCAAAATGGTTACCCATCTAAAGACACCATCATCAACGACATGGAACTTAACCATGGATATGTATTTTTAGTTAAAGGTCAGGTGGTAGCCTATGCAGCAATTATTTTTGGGGATGATCCTACATATCAAAAAATATATCATGGCCAATGGAAGAGTCAAGGTCCATATTTCACGGTTCATCGTCTTATGATGAAGAAAGAAATACGTGGAACTAGATGTTCTTCCCAAGTCATGAGTCAGATTTTAGAATTTTGTACCAACCACGGGATTCAAAACATACGAATTGATACTCATGAAGATAATAAGCGCATGCAAGGTTATGTGAAAAAGCATAAGTTTGAATATTGTGGGGTGATACATCTCTTAACAGGCGAAGAAAGATTTGCCTATGAGTACTGTCATGATAGATAAAATATGGTTACCGTGTTATCATCAACGAGTTTGAAAGTAAAGGAAAGCAGGATTTTAATATTAGGATGAACAAAGGAGAAAGGAATTAGTTTGCACTAGCAACAAGGATCAATATGATAAATACAGATGAAATATTAGATAAGATGGAAGAGCTGTTTCCAAATGCACATTGTGAACTAAATCACAGCAATGCAGTAGAGTTAGTCATAGCAGTGGTGCTTTCAGCACAAACCACAGACGAAGCAGTAAATAAAGTAACACCAGCTTTATTTGCTGCATATCCAACTTTAGATGATTACGACAAAGCGGATGTAGAGGACATTGCTGCCTACATTAAAAGAATCGGCCTTTATAGAAATAAAGCAAGGCATGTCAAACGCTTAACTCATCAAATAAAGTATGAATATCATGGAGAAGTTCCATCTGATATGAATGAGCTTACAAAATTAGCAGGAGTAGGGAGAAAAACTGCAAATGTAGTGCAAAGTGTATGGTTTGGTATTCCAGCATTTGCAGTAGACACTCATGTAGAGCGTATTTCAAAGCGATTGGGATTGGCTAAGCCAGCAGACGATGTCTTAACCGTAGAGAAAAAATTAAAACGTAAAATAAAAAGAGAACGATGGAACAAAGGTCATCACTTATTTATTTTCTTTGGACGTTATTTTTGTACTGCAAGAAACCCTAGATGTGAAGAGTGCCCTTTTGTATCTATTTGTAAAAAGGATAAATTAGATGCTTATAAAAGCTTGTTGAAAAACAAGAAAATAAATTAGAAATCAGTTTCATTTACATCTATCCAAGAATTTGATACAATATAGAAAGTTAAAAAATATGGAGGATGTAGATGAGAAAGAAACTTTTACTTTGTTTCATCGTAGCGATAGCTTTAACAGGATGTAGCACAACGGCTGATTTAGAAACCGATCAGACAGAAGCTATGGAAAGTAAAGAGATCGAAAGGAAAGAAACATGGAACTTAGAAGAATCAAAAGAAGATACTACAGAAGCTAAGAGCCAGGAAACTTCTTTGGTAAATGGATTTGAAGTTACCTTTTATCTTCCCAATGAAGCCGCAGATAGTTTTATAGAAGAACAAGGAACGATTCCAGAATTAACGGCAGAATCTTTACAGAGTGCTATGAACGAAAAGTTAAATTTAGGAGATGTGAGAGTGAATAGCTTTATGACGACTGTAGATGACGAAGACTTAAAAATAGATCTGGATCTTTCGGAAGAGTTCTCTTTAAGAGAAATGGGAACATCTCAGGAGTATATGGTGTTGGGATCTTTAGTAAATACTTATTTAATGGCTTTTCATGCAGACGAGATTCTAATTACAATAAATGGTGAGACGTTACAATCGGGCCATTCTGAATATACGGAATATTTAAATTATTTTGAAACCAATGAATAATAACCTAAAATAAGAGAGAAGAGAGCGCATCTTTGTGCCTCCTCCCTCTTATTTTTATGGATTTACGAATACGTTAATATCATATATAATAGTAGGGTCATTGCTGAAGAAGTCTATGTGATCGGAACTTAGAACTTTAAACAGCATTGAAATAATAGTAAGACAGTAGAGGTAAAAAATGAAATATTATCTTGCACCAATGGAGGGAATTACAGGATACATTTATAGAAATGCATATCATGAATGTTTCTCACCCTTCGATAAGTACTTTACTCCATTTATAACCCCCAATCAAAATAAGAAATTACATTCTAAAGATTTAAATGATGTATTACCAGAAAACAATCAAGGCATTCCCATTGTTCCACAGCTGCTAACGAATCATTCAGAGGATTTTATCTGGACTGCGAAACGCCTAGAAGCTTTGGGGTATGAAGAAGTAAATCTTAATTTAGGGTGTCCATCTAAAACAGTAGTAACCAAGAGAAAAGGTGCTGGATTTCTGGCTTATCCTTTACAGTTGGAGGGTTTTTTAGAAGAGATTTTCAACACATCACCTCTTAAAATTTCCATAAAGACACGAATTGGAATGGAAGATCCAGAGGAGTTTTTTAGATTGATGGATATTTATAACCAATATCCAATAGAAGAATTAATTGTTCATCCAAGATTACAGACGGATTACTATAAAAATATTCCGAACTTAAAGATGTTTCAATATGCTTGTGATAAAAGCAAAAGTCACATTTGCTACAATGGTGATCTTTTTACTCCAGATGATTTTAAGTTGTGTAAAGAAAAATTTCCATATGTAGATACATGGATGTTCGGTCGAGGGATTTTAATGGATCCAGGAATGTTGGATGTATTAAGAGGAAGGAAGAAGAGAGAGAAGGAAGACTACAGAAAGTTTCATGATAAGATTTACCATAGTTATAAAGAGTATATGTCTGGTGATCGCAATGTCTTATTTAAGATGAAAGAATTATGGTTTTATATGGGAGGTCTTTTTGTAGATTCAGATAAAAACATGAAAAAATTGAAGAAATCACAAAAACTTCCTGATTATCATAGAATTGTAGATGAGATGTTCCAAGATCTTTCTTTACGCTAAAGGATATATACTTTATATAACGTCTCTTTGGCACGTGAATTTGAAATACCATAGTTATAAAAAAATGCTTCGTATTTGATACGAAACGTTCTGAATAAAAGAGCTAACAATATACTTAATATAAAGGAGCTTCTATCACAGGGTTTCTGCCATAGAACAAAAAAGGATCGAAGGAGTATATTGTTAAATAAAGATAATCAAGTTGGGGAATTAAAAAAAGAATTAGGGCTAGGGACAGCGGTACTTGCAGTGATGAATACAGTCATAGGTTCTGGTATCTTTTTTAAAGTTGGAAGTATATTAAAGCTTACGAAAGCCCCTGGGCTTAGTATTTTTTCATTGTTTTTAGCAGGCATCATAACTATGGCTGGAGGTTTGGCAACGGCAGAACTAGCCTCCTGTATACCCAAAACAGGAGGGATGGTTCTTTGGATTAAGGAGACCATGGGGGATTTTTTGTCCTTTTTATGTGGATGGACTTTTTCCGTAATTGGATTTCCAGCTATTATTGCAGCATTATCCATAGCCTTCGCTACCCAATGTCAATCCATCTTTGGCTTTCCCCTTTCGTACTGTCCATTTATTGGTTCAGGTGCTATAGGAATCTTAACCATATTAAATGGAATGGAAAC
>DVLR01000231.1 GCA_018715425.1 Candidatus Merdenecus merdavium | reverse complement strand
GAATTCATAAGCTCCGATGGGTTCCCTTTTTCCGCCTTTGCTTCCATTGCAAGTTTCGCAGAATAACTATCATCTCCCATCCCCGTCACTTTTATAAATCCTTCACCTGCAGTAATAAAGCTGCCGCTCATGACTTGATCTTGATCTTTCTTTTCCACATGATCAGATTCCCCAGTTAAGAGAGATTCATCCACTTCAAGACCTGTGCCTTTTAAGATCAAACCATCTGTTGGAACCTGATCTCCTGATGTAAGATATAAAACATCATCTAAAACGATTTCTTCTTGAGCAATAGAGTATAGCCCTTCATCTCTTAAAACCGTAACTCTTGTCTTTGCCAATACCGTTAACTTATCTAAAGTTTTTTTAGCTTTGATTTCTTGAAAAATACCTATGGATGAGTTTACAAGTACTACCCAAAAGAAAATTGCATTTTTAAATTCACCTGTTAACATAACAACAAAGGCCAGTACAAAGATAATGACATTAAATAATGTCACTACGTTTTTAAATATAATATTCTTTGTAGTTCTTGTAATCTCTTCCTTTTGAATATTCACTAAACCCTCGTTGATTCTATGAACCACTTGATCTTCGTTTAATCCAACAACTCCAGCAGGAATGATCACACGTTTCTTTTTGTTCTTTGGTTGATCTTTTGTTTGCTTTCTATATGGCATTTATTTCTCCTTTTTATTGAACTTATTGATGTACAGATCATTGCCGTATTTATTACATATTTTATATTATATCCTTCCCTGTAAGTCTTGACAACCGAGGTATGAAAAAAACATGATGTTTATACTTTTTTTACTTTTTGTTTCTGAAAATTATAGATTTTCAAAGTATTGCTCTTTAAAAATAACTGTGATAAAATTTAAGTGGTAAATACTAGAAACTATTCTTTTGTTCATCAAAAGAAATAGTATTCTGTCACAATGAGGCTATCAATTGCTTATTTTGGTTTGCAATATACCAGCAATTGAATGATTCTACTACTTAAGGTAGAGGATCACACTTGGACAAGGAGGATTAGATATGAGGTTACAAAACAAAGTTGTACTTGTTACAGCATCTACAAGGGGAATTGGTCTAGCATGTGTTAAAAAATGTGCCAGTGAAGGTGCTACCGTTTATATGGGAGCAAGAAACATGGAGCGGGCCGCTAACATTGCTGAAGAGCTTAAAAAAAATGGTGAAAAAGCAATTCCTGTATTTAATGATGCTACTCAAAAAGAAAGCTATAAAACTATGGTAGAAGAAGTGATCAAAGCGGAAGGTCATATTGATGTTCTGATTAATAATTTTGGAACTTCTAATCCCAAGTTAGATTTAGACATTAAATCCACTGAATATGATGAGTTTATTAGAACAATAGATATCAACCTAGCAAGTGTATTTTTAACTGCACAAGCTGTCATTCCTCATATGGCTAAAAACGGCGGCGGAAGTATTATCAATATTTCTTCCATCGGTGGTCTTCGTCCTGATATTTCACAAATTTCTTATGGTACAAGCAAAGCTTCCATTAACTATCTCACAAAACTAATCGCTACACAGTGTGCAAGAGACAATATTAGATGCAACGCTGTGCTACCTGGTATGACTGCAACGGATGCTGTTAATCAAAACCTTACGGAAGATTTTAAAGAATTTTTCTTAAGACATACTCCAATCAAACGTATGGGATTGCCTGAAGAAATTGCTTCCGCTGTTTTATATTTTGCAAGTGATGAAGCCGCTTATACAACGGGACAGATCATGGATGTTTCAGGTGGATTTGGTATGCCAACCCCTGTTTATGGTGATTTGATTTCCATGGCAACAAAACGCTAATTGATCCTATTAAGTTCGTTATATTGCTAAAAAGCATTCTGGAAAAACGAAATTTAAATTTCGTTTTTCATACAAAATACTCCTAAAAGAACTCATGGTTAAATAGCTTTTTTGAATTCCTTTAGGAGCATTCTTTTTTAATCGATTTGAACCATCACAGGTTCATGGTCTACCTTTTTTAAAAAGATATCTAATACATCTGATGTTTTCAGTTTTATACTAGAAGTATTTACACATGGATGGCACCCTAGATATTCATGATGAATGATATCTTCATCAATCAAAAGTTGTACCTTTAAATCCTTATCGTTCATCAGTCCCATAACACTTACAGCTCCTGGTGAAATATCTAAAAACTCTTCCATATTTTTTGCTTTTCCAAAAGACAAACGACTGCTACCAATCTGTTTCGATATTTTCTTGGTTTCTAACTTTTTATCTCCTGTGACCATGAGTAAATAATATTGTGATTGATTTGAATTTACTAAAAATAAATTTTTACAAACATGAGCGTCAAGGATTTTATCTACTTCAATACAATCCTCCATGGTTTCAAGAGGGCTATGGTCTACCCTCATAAAAGGGATCCCTAACTCATCTAATAAATCGTATACTCTGATTTCTTTTTCTAAGCGTCCTTTCTCACTCTCTGGACGTCCTTTTAATAATTCCATCTTTATTCTTTCTCTATCCTTTCTCTACTTATGAATCGGTTCAATAAATACATCGATGAGTCCACCACAGACCATCCCATCTTCCTCATAAGAAGTTCCTGTCATATCTACTGTTTCAACGGAAAAACGATCTTCTTTTAGATACTGTAACGTTTTATAAAATACATCCGATTCAGCACAGCCTCCACCAATGCTACCAAGAAAACTACCATCTTCTGAAATAAGCATTTTGGCTCCAATATTTCTAGGTGCCGAACCTCTCCTACTAATAATGGTAACCATAGCCATTTTTAGCTTCTCCTCTTGTAGAATCTTATTGAGTAACTCCTTTGTAATACCGCTATTACTACTTTGGTTACTTTTAATCTGAATGATTTCAGCCATAATAGAAACTGCAATCTCCTCTGGGGTTTCTGCTCCAATGCTCAGGCCAATTGGTGAATGCATATAATCTAAAGATTCCTGGTTAAATCCCTCCTCAAGCATAGTTTCCTTTACTTTCTTAACACGTAACTTGCTTCCTATCATTCCAATATAGGAGCTAGGCCTATTTAAGATCTTTCTTAAGCAATCCTGATCATAACGATGTCCCCTGGTTACAATAACAAAATAATTATTAACATTATCTTCTATGGATTCTAAACCAGACATAAAATCATCACAAATAACATGATCCGCTCCCGCTTGGATGGCATGATTGGTAAACTGTACACGATCGTCAATAACGGTAACGTAAAATCCAAGCATCTTCCCAATTTTTATCACAGGTATAGATACGTGTCCTGCTCCACAAACGATCAAATGATTTTGCCCATTGATGACTTCGCAAAAGATCCTTACTCCATCCACTTCTATACTTTGTGGCTTAGTCATTTGTTTCAATTTATGGCTTACCTCGTCCCATATATTTAATTCTTGGCTTTGGTATACATAGGAACCATCACACCAAAGAGCTTTTTCTCCCACGTTTTCTCCATCTAAAATAACAGCGCTAATGACTATTTTATTTTTATCAATATCTCTGACTTTTTCGTAGTATTGAATCATCTTATATACTCCTATCTCCGTAAATTATATGATTAAAATCATATCCCTGTATCATTCTATTAAAATCAAAGTTACGTATTATTCATTCTTACATTATATCAAGAAATCCTCAGACAATCCACTCTAATAAAAAAGTCTCTAAATATTAGGTTTATTTTATTTTTTCTATTTTAAAGGATAAGGTAAGGGGATCTTTTGATGAAATTTTAAATTCATCGTGAACAGGTGCTCCCCAACTATCGTCTCCACCAACACCCATTTGTTTTCT
>DVLR01000230.1 GCA_018715425.1 Candidatus Merdenecus merdavium | reverse complement strand
TAGGCACGTCCCATTTCTAAGCCCTCATTTGTAATAAATGAATTCAGAGCCATATTTTGAGACTTAAAAGGAGCGCAAGAATATCCATCTTGATGAAAAATTCTACACAATCCTGCCACCAAAAAGCTTTTCCCTACATTTGACATGGTACCTTGAATCATAATTTTCTTTGCCATTGGTCTTACCTTTCTCTACTTTTTCATCGGCATTCTATGAAAGAACATCCTTCAATGTTTGAATCAACCGCTGATTATCTTCTGGTAATTTTACTGCTATGCGAAAACTACCCTTTTCTAAGTTTCTATAATTGCTGCAATCTCTAATTAGATAACCTTTATGTTTCATCCTTTCATAAAGATCAATGGGGCCTTTAAAAAAAATATAGTTTGCCTTAGAATCAAAGACTTTCAATCCTAATTCTTTTAATTGACTCTTTAACCAATGATTTTCCCTTTGAATCAATGTTCTTGTTTCTTCCACGTATTTCTTTTCCTGCAATGCAGCAACTCCAGCCTTTTGGGCAGGTAATGAGACATTCCACGCCTGTGTTGCTTCCCTCATTTTATGTAATAGTTCCAGGTTATAAGTGATCCCATAGCCTAATCGAAGACCTGGCATAGCATATAACTTTGTAAAAGCTTTAATCAGTAACAGATCCCTTCTATCCTTTAATAAATCTTTCACAGAATAATGGTTTCCATCATGGATCATATCTAAAAAGCACTCATCCATTACAGTGAAAATCTCATGTTTCTTTGTTTGCTCTAACACTTCTAGTAACAAATCTTTAGAAATTAATTGTCCCGTTGGATTATTAGGATTACAAAGAAAGATCACATCTATAGAATCATCTAGATACTTTAGATACTCTATATCTAATTCATAATCCAATGATTCTTTTAATGGATAAAAGATCGGTTCACAATCCACAGTTTCTAGAGCATGTTCATATTCAGAAAAAGTAGGAGCTAACAGCAATGCTTTTTGAGGTCGAAAGCCTAAAACAAAAGAATAGATAATATCTGCTGCACCATTTCCACATAAGATGGTTTCCTTCTCTATCCCTTCGTAACTTCCTATCCCTTCTCTTAATTCTTCACAAAATACATCTGGATACTGAGTACTGTTGGTTACTCCCTCCCATGCGGCTAAAAGCACTGCTGGTGGCATACCTAAGGGATTGATATTTGCTGAAAAATCCATGCAGCCCAAAGAACGATAAATATCTCCACCATGTTCTGACTCTATCATATCTAACCTCTCCTTTCTTCTACTTCAATACTCCAAAAGCAAACAGAAAGAATCCTTTTACCCCTACACATAAAAGCAAAGATAAACACGATGTCATATATAAAAGATGATTGGCTCTTTTTATATCTTCTATCTCAATGGGCCTTTTATGATCTCCAATGGTTGCTTTCCTGACTTTTTTTCCAAAGTAATAAGCATCCCCTGCTAATTGGACTCCAAGAGCTCCTGCCATAACGGATTCCGTCTGAGCAGAATTTGGACTAGGATGACAAAAACGATCCCTTTTAAAGCACCTCACTGCATCTGCTCCATGATATCCCCCAAGATAAGAGGCGATGATCATAAGAACAGCACTAATTCTAGATGGGAAAAAATTCACCACATCATCTAGTAAAGCTGAACATCTTCCAATCTCAGCGTATCTTTCATCTTTATAGCCAACCATAGAATCTAAGGTATTAATACTCTTATAAAAAAATCCTAACGTTGCCCCTCCTAAAGCCATAAATATCATTGGAGCCACCACTCCATCTGCTGTATTTTCTGCCACTGTTTCCACTGCAGCTTTTGAGATCTCATCTTTGGTTAGCTGATCCGTATCTCTTCCTACGATCATAGAAATAGCCTTTCGTGCTTGAGGAAGATCCTCATCTTTTAAAGCATGATATACCTTCATGCTTTCGACTTTTAAGGATTTTGTAGCTAGAAGCTGATAACACATGATGGTTTCTACTACAACTCCCAATACCGTATGAATCTGGTAGGCAATATAAAGTAGAGCAAAGGGTACTAAAGTAGAAATACATACCACCAAAATCGTTAATACCACCCCGAATTTCCTTTTTTTATCCTTAAATTTTTCAGTATTTAGCTTCTTTTCTAACCAAGAAATGAGATTTCCAATCATCCTGACTGGATGATATATAACGTATGGATCTCCTACTATTAAATCTATGATATAACCCATTACTAATGCTAATAGAGATGTTTTCATCATTTATCTGTCCTTCATTGTCCTCTATATTTCTTTTACTTCTTTGATTACATTTCCATTTTCAACAAAAAAAGTATAACCTTTTCCGTTAGGTACATGCCATGTATAAAAATCCTTTTTAGGATGAGCCAATGCTTCCATGATGCTCATAATGGTTCCACCGTGGGTAACAATTCCAATCTCTTGATACTTATTTTCTGTTGCTGTTTCTATTATATGTAAAAAAGTCTTTACACTTCTTTTCTTAAATTCTACTGGATCATCACCATTTGGAAAAATACAGTTCCCACCACTATCGATCCATGTTTGGTATTCCTGATTCCCTGTTAGATCTTTATAATTTTTATTTTCAAACAAGCCAAAATTACATTCTTTTAATCCATCGATGATTTCTTTTTTAAAATGGCTGTTACATAAAATCTCTGCCGTTTGCTGGCAACGCAACATAGGACTTACATAAACGCAGTCTAAAGTAAGCTCCAACCACTTTTTATTATGCTTAAGCTCCTCTTCCCCTTCTTTGCAAAGCCCTTGGTCTGTAACTCCTATATATCTGCTCTCTAGATTTCCAACGGTCTTTCCGTGCCGAATCATCCATACCTTCATCCTAGATCTACCACCTTTACCTACCTGTTTCCTCTTATCTATCTGTTTCCCTTTTATTTACAAGCATAGGATCCTTCCCATTACTTTTGATCATCTGTCCGATCCCACATATGACTCTATGAACTTCAATTGATTGTTTGGCAAGATTTGTACATATACGTCCAACTTGTTCTCGATACCTTCTTTCAAAAGGATCCACAGGAACAATTCCATAACCAATTTCATCTGTAATGATGATAATATGGGGATTTTTTAAACAGAGATCTTCAGCAAAAGATTCCTCTAAATCATTCTCTTTTAGTCGTCTTTTTATATATTCATGAAAGTTTTTTATTCCCTTGGTATGGTAGATTTCTAAATCGCTACAAATTCTTCCATCGATAAAATCCTCTTCCTTCATCATAAATCTTTCTTTTGTATATGCTAATTTTCCTTGATTTCTTCCTCCAATAACTAAGATCATTTCAAGCCTCCTTTTTCACTACGTTTACGAGAATTCTAGTTCATGTTCGATCCTTACATCCATAAGGTGATGACAAAACTTTAAAAAGGATATAGATATTTCACAAGGACTAAAGCTGCTGCTATAGACAATTCGCAAACTTGTAGGAAATATCCTGCTAGATCTCCGGTAATTCCTCCAAAAATTTTTATTGACATATGATAGTAATAGAAGAACACCAAAAAAGAGACGATGATAGAAGCGAATCCATATACAGGATCAAACAAACACATGATCATACTACAACTAATGATATAGATCATCATGACAACTGTAACTACTTTTTTATCAGAGCCCTTAGAAAAAATACTTAAAAGCCCTGTGTTCTTTGCCATAGGAAAGGTTGCTACCCCTAAGCCACTAAGAGCCCTTGACATAGTATATCCTACACAGAGCACTCCCATTTCTTTTATGGTAATTTCACTATAAATCCCCAAGGATAATAAAAAATATATGCTTGCTCCTATTATAGCAAAAGCTCCCGTGTGGGGATCCTTTAAGATCTCTAGCTTCTCTTCTTTACTCTTGTATGAACTCTTGGCATCCACAGTATCTAAAAATCCATCAAAGTGAATCCCTCCTGTTATCAATAAAGGAAGCACAATCATGAAAATAGTCTTTAAGAGTAAACCAGTACTTTGGCCATCCATCACCCAATATCCACCGTAAATCATAAGACCGATAAAAACTCCTATTAATGGGAAAAAGCACATGGTATATCTCATATACTCTTCTTTCCAATCTGTCTTTGGCATTGGGATTTTGGAGTACATGGAACACGCTACAATAAAACTATGAAATAAGACTTTCATACTCCTTTTCTCCTCTCAAAATAATCGGTATACCATATACTACTTCTATAACAAGATCCGCTTCCTTTGCTAATCCTTGATTTATATTCCCTAATGCTTTCATATATTCTAAAGTTTCTTTTGCATAGGAATCACCATCATGAAAAACCTCATTGGTCACAACGCAAAGATGACGTACCTTTTTACTCATTTGGATCACCCCTTGGATCATACGATCTTGTAACATTTCCATTGTATGGTCATGAGGAAATTGATTGAAAGAACTGGATGGATCGAACATCTCATTTGCCACAAGGTTTGACATACACTCTAAAAGAACACTGCTTCTATGAGGTATAAAAACCGTTTCTAAATCGTAGAAACATTCCACTGTTTCAAATCCCTTATTCTTACGCATGAAACGATGTCTAGCTATTTTTTCCTTTCCTTCTTTTCCATAAGGAATCATGTTAGCTAGATAAATCTTTTTTTCTGAATCCTTCATCATCGTCATCAAAGATTCTGCAAAAGCCGACTTACCACTGCCACTTCCTCCTGTAATTAAAACAAACATGTCTACCCTCCAAATACTCATTCATCAAAAGATCGATACTGCTCTATATGATTCTCCTCAAAGGTAGCCATTCCATTATATACACATAATGCTAAATCCAAAAGGGGAAATAAGGATAAGGCTCCTGTTCCCTCTCCTAGGCTAAAACCGCAAGTGATATAAGGTTCTTTTCCTAACTTTGACAAAATCATTCCTGCTGCTGGCTCTTTCGATAAATGCGAAGCTAATTGGAAGGATGTGGAAAGAGGGTGAATAGACGCTGCTAGAAGTGCCGCGATGCCAGAGATCATACCATCTATAACAATGGGCACACGGTAGATGGCTCCTCCTAAAAAGACACCTGTCAGGCCTGCAATATCAAGTCCTCCTAAAGTCCTAAGAACTTCTATTGGATCATTTTTATCTGGATGGTTTACAGCGATGGCTTGGCGAATCACTTCTATTTTCTTTTGCACACCTTCTTTTGATAATCCAGCTCCTACTCCCGTTACCACTTCTGGATCTACTTCTAGAAGAACAGATGCAATAGCACTACTGGTTGTGGTGTTTCCAATTCCCATCTCTCCTGTGGCGATAATATGATATCCTTCTTCCTTTAACTTAGAAACCATAGAAATTCCTGTTTCTATCCCTTGATATACCTCTTCTTTTGTCATGGCTGGACCTTTTTTTATGTTCTTTGTTCCATAAGATACTTTTTTATTTAATAACTTTGTATCTCTTACAATCCCTATATCAACGGGAAAAATCTGTGCCCCAACTTGCTGACACATCATACTTGCAGTAGCTTTAGACGTCAGGAAGTTTTCTGATACAATGGCTGTCACCTCTTGATTGGTT
>DVLR01000229.1 GCA_018715425.1 Candidatus Merdenecus merdavium | reverse complement strand
CGGAAAGATTATTACCGTTGATATTCAGAGAATTGAAGGTCATCGAGTTCGCATCAGAGTGATCAATTATGGAAGAGTAGTTGAAGAAAAAAAATTGGAGCATGTTTTTGATAAGTTTTACCGTGTGGATCCATCCAGATCAGCGGCTACAGGAGGAACGGGATTGGGACTTGCAATTGCTAAAAGCATTGTGGAAATGCATGGTGGTACCATAGAAGCAAGAAGTGATGAACACGGAACGGTATTTGAAGTAGTATTATACGCAGATTTTAAATCCCAGATTAAAAAGTTTAAGGAATAGACGAAAATGAAGAAAACTATTAAAATAATCATGTTTTGGCTTTCTATGATATGTATAGTCATTGGAATAAAAGGTAAAGCGTTGGCCATAAGCACGAATGAAAGCGTTGAACTTGAAATCTCATATGGCCTTGATAACCATATCCGTGTCCAAATGGATCGGGATGTGGTACTAAAAATATCGATAACCAACAAAGGCGAAGATCTTAACGGTATATTACAAGTAAAAGGTTTCTATAGTATAGAAGGGAAGGGATATTATAACGAATTTGGGAACAATGTAAGCTTGGTTCCAGGAATAAAAAATGGAATTGCAAGGCAGCGTCAATACGTCCAAGAAGAAGATGTTGTTTTACAGTCAGGAGAAGTAAAGGAATATACAATGACAATTCCTTATTCACTGGTGAATGAAAAATTAAAGGTCTGCCTCTTAGATGATTTTCATGAAGAAATAGTAAAAGAAGATCTTCTCATAGAGTCAGAAAATCTCGTTTATATAGGTATATTAGAAGAAAAGCAAGGACAGTATACTTATCCAGAAACGTTAAGCAATTCCTATAATTCTGCTATAGGGGAATTGGTATCAATACCCTATGAAAATCTTTTGGATTTAGATCTTTTAAAACAGATTGATTTTATGATTGTAACAGATAGTCGTTTAAAAAATGCAACAGCCCAAGAAAAGTTATGTCTTGAACAATGGGTAAAAGATGGTGGAAATATATTAATCGGTGGTTTTTATAAAAAAACAGACAAAGATCTCCCCTTTATTAGTGAGCCAGATTTATTTTCTGCTATTGATATCAATCTAGATGAAAGACAAGAGCAAACGAAAGGTGTTGTAAGTTACCAGTATTATGAAGGGCGTGTGCATTATATTCGCTCGGTGTATGAAAATTATGATAATGACATAAAAGGGGGAATCTATGAATCTATAGGGGGTCTTGATTGGAATGAGTATTTAAGTACAGATCATTTGATGCGTTTGATGGCAGAATACTTCTGCTACGGTGTTCAAGATATGATTCCTTATTCAAATACAGTGAATTATTCCTGGAAGATGAAAGAAATTTTAGATCACGTTGATTTAGCTAATCATCCGAACATATATAAATATCTCATGATTGTTGTGATTTATATCATCCTCATAGGGCCTGTTCTATATGGATATTTAAAAGTTAGAAAAAGAAGAAATGATCTCTGGAAATACATGATCTTAGGATCTTTAGCGACCATGTGCATGATTTATATCGTCAGTGGAGATTCTAGACAGAAAGGGCCAGTGATTAAGTATCTTCAAATTCAAGAGTATAAAGGGGATCAGCAAAAGGAAAAAGTCTATTTAAATATAAGTGCTCCCTTTATAGAGCCTTTTAACATTTATATAAAGCCAGAGTATAACGTTCAGTTAGGACCAATGACAAACCCCATCGAATCAGAAGACTTAGCTAAGATATCTGAAGATAATTACCACGTAAACATCCACAGAAGTGAAGAGGAAAGTGAAATTCAGCTTACAAATCTTCCGATTAATGAAGGAGAGGATTTTCTCTTAACAAGAGAAGAGGAGGAAACAAAAGAGTTAAAAACTAATATTTCTATGAAAGATGGAAAGTTTTATGGAACAGTAGAGAATCTTACTGGTAAAGATCTGCAACATGCATTTATTTACGAAGAGAACTACTTTGTTTCTATTGGAGATTTAGATGCAGGTGAGACCGTAGATGTAAGTGCCTATGAAACATATTATTATCCTATGGAAAGAATACTATCCAATGAGCATGGATTTTATGAATTATTGGCACCACATATGGATGAGAGTGATATCAATGATCATTTTTTCCTTGAAACAATTTATTATTTAGTGGAATCAGAGATTTATAATATCCCTAAATTGGTTGCTTTTGAAAAGGAACATAACAATTTAGACGTTCAAGCGGATTGGCAATATCAAACCTATGGCACAACAGTTCATATGAAATATTTAGAGGTTAAAAAGAAACAAGGTGATCAAATCTATATTCCAAACTTACCCATGACTTCGCCAAATTTTGAGAACAAAAGTTTTTTAGATTATCCTAATAGAGGATTTGATTATACAACGATGTACGACGGATTTATAGAAGTAAACTACTTGATTGATCCTAATATCGTTCCAGAAACGTTAAAAGTCATGATCCCCTCTCTGACACCTGAAACATTACATGATGCACCCATTAAATATATGCATCTATTTAATATTAATACAGAGGAATATGATATCTTCACCGTTGAGAATATGGAACTATCTCGTGAAGTTCTAAGCCGTTATATTTCATCGGATCATGAAATTCAAGTGGTTTATTCTAACTCAAAGGATCCCTTTATCAGTGCTTATAGCGAGGAGACTAGTACAGAGGGATATTATGAGGGATTATTGCCAAATGTGGCGTTAACGGGAAAAGAGGCAGGTAAATGATAAAGATAGAAAAACTAGAGAAATCTTTTGGGCAATTAAAAGTATTAGATCAATTAGATTTAGAGGTGCCAGATGGAGCCGTTTATGGATTTATAGGAACCAACGGAGCTGGAAAAACAACGAGCCTTAAAATTATGAGCGGTCTTTTAAAAGCAGACCGTGGATCGGTAACCATTGATGGCTTGGATGTAGAGAAAGATTTTTATCCCTTAAAAGAGGTTGTGGGATATATGCCAGATGAATTTGGAGTTTATGATAATTTAAAGGTGATAGAGTATCTTAATTTTTTTGCTTCTATCTACGATATGGGAGGAAGGGAATACCATAAAAAAATGTTACATCTTCTTGATATTGTAGGTTTAGCGGATAAAGAAGAACTTTATGTTGATGATTTATCAAGAGGAATGAAACAAAGACTTTGTCTAGCTAGAAGTATGGTTCATAATCCAAAAGTATTAATATTGGATGAACCTGCCTCTGGGTTAGACCCAAAAAATAGAGCGAAGTTTAAAGATATTCTCTTTCACTTGAAAGAAGAAGGTAAGACCATTATTATTAGTTCTCATATTTTATCTGAGATTTCTCAAATTTGTAGCCATGTAGGTTTTATTCATGAAGGAAAAATGCTGTTAGAAGGTCGAATCGATGATATACTAAGTCAGGTTGATATTATGAATCCTTTAAGAATTACGGTATACAATGGAATAGATGAGGCCATTTTATTTCTGAAAAAAGATCCTTTCATAAAAAAAATTAGCATTTATCAAAATGAGTTGATTGTACAATATTTGGGAGATAAGCTGGCTGAAACACAGCTTTTAAAACGAATGTTGAATGAAGGAATTTTAATATCTTCCTTCGTTAGAGAACAAGGAGATCTAGAATCGCTATTTATGCAGATGACAGATTAGAAGTGAGGAATGTATGAAGATAAATCCAATACTGAAAAAAGATTTGGGAATCAAGGCAAGAACCATGAAATTTACATGGATTGTAGTAGGTTATAATGTCATCATAGGGATTGTTGCCCTTTTGCTTATGATCGATGCATTAGGTTTTTCTAAGGAATGGGGGTATACATCTTTTAGCAAAATGGCTCTTATGTATCAGAACATGGCAGTGACAGAGATGCTTCTGCTCCTTGTCATCATACCATCTATTACGGGAGCAAGTATTGCAGGAGAAAGAGAAAAGAGGACACTTGATCTTTTACTTACGAGTAAATTAACTTCCTGGCAGATCATCAGTGGTAAACTACAAACGTGTGTAGCATTGATGATGCTCTTAGTGATCACCAGCCTCCCCTTATTATCCTTATCCATTATTTTTGGTGGTATAGGAATATGGAATA
>DVLR01000228.1 GCA_018715425.1 Candidatus Merdenecus merdavium | reverse complement strand
ATAAATATGTTATAATATGTACAAATGACGTATACAGGAGAACAGTATAGTATGATAACGGGAAGTAAAGAATTAATTAGAGATATTAATAAACACTTGGTCTTAGAAACGATTATTCATCAAGGACCACTATCAAGAGCCGATCTTGCCAAAGCAGTAAAGCTTACAAAAGCTACGATTTCTGCCATTGTCCAAGAATTATTGGCAGACCAGCTGGTCATCGAAATTGGCAGTGCAAAAACCGATAAAGGGCGCAAACCCATATTGCTAAAATTTCATAGCCAAGGAGGGCATGCAATTTCTATTGATCTAGGTCCTACTATGATTACGGTTTTAACGAGTAATCTTGCAGGAGAACAGTGCCAAGTAAAGCAGTATTCCAATATTCCTGTGGATACTTCTATTCTAACTCCTTTAAAATCCATCATCACTGAAACCATCCAAAGTCTTCCTGACACTCCTCACGGTGTCGTTGGAATTAGCATTGGTATCCACGGTGTGGTTCATGAACAAAGGGTAATCTTCTCCCCTCATTACCATTTAGAAGAAGTGGATTTTGTCCATGATTTAAGAGAGACCTTCCATATCCCTGTATATGTGGAAAACGAGGCCAATTTATCTGTTCAAGGTGAGCATGCCTTTTGTTATGATTATCCTAATATGGTAAACCTAAGCATTCATTCTGGTGTTGGTATGGGACTTTTAATCGATCATAATCTCTATACTGGTTTTCAAGGTTTTGCAGGAGAATTTGGCCATACCATCGTGGTTCCCGATGGACGCTTATGCCCTTGTGGAAATCGCGGTTGCATTGAGCAATACGCATCAGAAACTGCTCTATTAAAAGAGTATGCAAAAAGAAAGAAACAAAAAAGCATATCTTTTGATGCCTTCGTCCGTGATTACCAAAACAAAGATCCTTATGCAAAAGAAATCCTAGACGAATTCATTAAGTATATGTCCATTGGAATCAATAATATTCTTAATACTATGAATCCTAATTTGATTATTATTAATAGCTCCTTTACCATTTATATCCCTGGCATTACCGAAATGCTAAAAGATGCTCTGAAGAACCGTATGAGTAAATACTGTACCATCGTTCCCTCTAGATTACAGGATTCTGCTATTTTATTAGGTGGAGTATACGTGTGTATTAAGGGATATTTAGGTGTTACAGAATTAAAATTATCAAAGAGTGATGGAAGAATTCCAGCAATCTCTTCCTGTACTTTTTAAGGTAATTCTTGTTAAAAAATAAACTTTATAGACAACCTCCCTATAGTCCTGTTACTATGTATAATGGACTTAAAAAATAAAAAATGAGTCTGATAAGAGTATCACATAAGTTACAATATAGAAACTTAACAAAATGGAGGAATAAAAATGGCTTTGCATATTATAGATGAGGCGAAACGTTGTTTAAATTGTAAAAACCCCATGTGCGTAAAGGGTTGTCCAATTCATACACCAATACCAAAAATGATCCAAACACTGTTAGAACACGATATTAACGAGGCTGGGGAACTACTTTTTGATAACAACCCATTATCTCTTGTTTGTTCCCTAGTATGTAATCACGAAAATCAATGTGAAGGTCACTGTATCTTAGGACGAAAAGGGAAACCCGTTCATATTAGTAGTATTGAACATTATGTATCTGATACTTACTTTGATAAAATGAAGGTATCCCTAAAAAGTAAAAATGGGATGAAAGCTGCTGTTATAGGATCAGGCCCTGCTGGAATTACAATTTCCGTAATTTTAGCAAAAAAAGGATATGATGTTACTATTTTTGAATCAAAAGACAAAATAGGTGGTGTTCTTCAATATGGTATTCCAGATTTTAGACTACCAAAATCTATTTTAGAACGATACAAGAAAAAGCTTATAGAAATCGGCATTAAAATCCGTCCAAATACAACCATAGGTGGTGCTTTAGAAATCGAAGATCTCTTCCGAGATGGATATGGCAGCATATTTATTGGTACTGGAGTATGGAGACCAAAAACCCTAGGAGTAAAAGGTGAAAGTTTAGGAAATGTCCATTTCGCTATTGATTATTTAGCAAAACCTTCTGCTTACGATCTTGGGGAGTCCATAGCCATTATTGGTGCTGGAAATGCCGCTATGGATGTTGCTAGAACCATTTTAAGAAAAGGTGCAAGTAAAGTAACCTTGTATGAAATGGGACAACACGCCATGGCTAGTGAACGAGAACTCTCCTATGCTAAGGTAGATGGAGCGGAATTTGAATTCTGTAAGAAGATTATAGAAATTAATGAAGATGGACCTGTATTTAAGGATATCTTTTATGATGCCGATGGAAATATTACTGGTTACTCTACTAGAGTCGAACAAGTCCATGCAGATTCTACTATTATTTCTATTAGCCAGCGACCTAAAAATAAGATCGTTCTTACTACGAAAGGTCTTGAGGCAAGAGAAAATGGATTCCTCGTTACTGATGATCACGGTACTACAACCCGTGAAGGGATCTTTGCCTCTGGGGATGTTGTTATTGGTGCAAAAACCGTTGTGGAGGCAGTTGCTCACTCAAAGTCTGTAGCTGATGGTATGGATCAATATATGCGTAATAAAGATAGACGAAAAGATGATTCTCAAGAATCACAATAAGAAATAGAATCCCATAATAAAAACTGAAGGAATATGGTTACTACCAGTTCCTCCAGTTTTTCTTTTATCACTCATCTGATCCATTTCAATTACCAAACTAAAAAATACTTTTAATCTTCTTGTAAGATGTCAAATACATCTTTAACACCTGGATAGATCTTGGCAAATGTTTTGTAGCGTTTTTCATAAAGTGCTACAAGCTCTGGTTCTGGTTCTATGGTATCCGTTACCTTTACTATCTTAGCCGCTGCCTCTTCTACATCTTTAAATTCTCCACAAGCAACTGCTGCTAACATAGCCGCACCAAGACCTGGACCTTCCTCACTTTCAATAACATCTACTTTAATATTCAATACATTTGCGATTATCTTTTTCCACAATGGACTCTTTGCTCCACCGCCGCAGATTTTCGTCCTTTCTATGTTGATCCCAAGGGATTTGGCTACTTCAAAAGAGTCACGAAGTGCAAAAGCCACCCCTTCTAAAACTGCCTGTGTCATTTCTTCTCTAGTTGTATCCATAGACATACCAATAAAGGTACCTCTTGCATTTGGATTATTATGTGGAGATCTTTCTCCCATAAGATATGGAAGGAAGTAAACCGTATTTTCCCCAAGCTTTGTAATTGCCTCTTGCTCTTTTGAATATTCTTTTGTTTTTAAAATGCCATCCATCCACCATTTATTACAAGATGCTGCACTTAGCATACATCCCATTAAGTGGTAACTACCATCTGCATGATCGAAGGAATGAAGGGCATTATAATCGTCTACTCCAAAGTTTTTACTTGAAACGAAAACAGTTCCACTCGTTCCTAAAGAAATGTTACACTGACCATCCCCCACTGTTCCAGTTCCAACTGCAGCAGCTGCATTATCACCTGCACCAGCTGCTACTTTTACAGTTTCAGGTATGCCTAACTCTTTTGCAATTTCTTCCGTTATACAGCCTACTGACTCATAGCTTTCAAATACTTTTGCTAATTGTTCTTCCTTGATGTGACATATTTCAATCATCTCTTTGGACCAGCAGCGGTTTTTTACATCAAACAATAACATACCAGATGCATCCGATACATCCGTACAAAAAACTCCTGTTAATTTATAGGCTAAATAATCTTTCGGCAACATGATCTTATGGATTCTCTTAAAGTTTTCTGGTTCGTTTTCTTTAACCCAAAGGATCTTAGGTGCAGTAAAACCAGTAAATGCTATATTAGCTGTATATTTCGATAAGGTATCCTGTCCAATTACTTCATTTAAATAGTCACGCTCTTTTGTTGTTCTTCCATCGTTCCATAAAATAGCTGGACGAATAACATGATCTTGATCATCTAGAATAACAAGACCATGCATTTGTCCACCAAAACTGATTCCTGCTACTTGGGATTTATCCTTATCCTTAAGCAATTCTTTTAAACCATCCATTGTTTCCTTAAACCAGTCTTCTGGATTTTGTTCTGACCAACCTGGTTTAGGAAAATACAATGGATACTCTTTAGAAACAACGTTTTTTATCTGTCCTTTTTCATTCATCAACAATAATTTTACTGCCGATGTTCCAAGATCAACTCCAATATAAAACATATCTCTTTTCTCCTTTAGCTTTAATA
>DVLR01000227.1 GCA_018715425.1 Candidatus Merdenecus merdavium | reverse complement strand
TGCGGTACTCCATAATCTTTTGCATTTAGTACTTTTGAATAATTTGTATAGCCTAAATTAGATAAGATTTCTAACCACTTTTCATAACCTGGCAAGTTTTTCTTAAAGGTCAAAGCCTTAACATTTTCCATAAGTAAGTATTTCGGCCTTTTAGCTTCGATTATTCTTTCGCACTCCCAAAGTAAACTACTTCTTGTACCACTATCCTTATCAAATCCAGCTTGTTTCCCAGCCATTGATATATCTTGACATGGAAAAGAATATGTAAACAAGTCAAAGTCTGGTAGGTCTTTAGGGTCTATCTTGCTAATATCTCCATAATTGTTGACGTCTCCATGTATAGCTTGGTATGAGTCAATAGCAAACTTATCTATCTCGCAAATTCCCACTACTTCATGGTCTATACCCACCCTTTTAAGTCCCATTCTTTGTGTGCCTATTCCCGCAAAACTTTCAAAAACTCTTAACATTTCACCTCCTAATACCTTTATTTATATTGCAATACCTAGGCTTCTTATTTAAAGCCTTATACTCCGATTCAGTTAATATTCTTCTCATTGCTATCTGATACTTTTTATCATATGGGTAGGTCATACTATCAATTAGATTCCTACATTTTATTGCCTCTTTTCGGGTATAAAAATGAGCATGTTGACTATATTCCCCATGCTTCCTTTTTAGTAAATATGCTCTTTTCATTTTCGGATAGTATATAATACTTAGTTTCATGTTGATCCATTTATTCTATAATCAATCTGTTTTCTTACGATTAATATGTTTATATTTCAACGTTTTCATTCAATTTCTTACGATTAATATGTTTATATTTCAATGTTTTTATTCAATTTCTCACGATTATTTCATCGGTTTATTTTGTCTTATTTCATCCAGTCTTCCCACAATTGTTTACCTGCTAAATCATTAATCAGTCTTACCATTGCAAAAACACTAGCATCAAACAAGTCTATTCTCAAATTAGGTAGGATTTTTTCATACTGTATCATGTCGTCCGTTTTTTCCATACCATGTACATTTTCTACACAATATTCATAAGCGGATGAGTGCATATAATAGAATTCGCCACTTAGGACTTTTCTTTCTATCCTTCTAAACCCTTTAGATTTATTAATATAAAGCTGCGGTTCATCTACCATCTTAAAACCTTCGTTTTTCATCATCAGGTAGAACTCATCGGCAAACTTTCTGTCAAAACCCACCTGCTTGATATCAAAGCCCATTTTTTGCATTGACTTAAACCAATTTACTATGTCTGCGTAATTGACAACCTCGCTGTTACTCATAGTTAGGTTTCCATCATCTTGCCAACCAAACAAAGGTATCTCATCTTCATCAGCCTTTATATAAGCCCTTGTGATTGGGAAAAAAGCATGGGTAATAACTATATCTACACCTTCGTAATTTCCTACCAAAGCTGTTGCTGTCAAGTCGTGCATCTTAGACAAGTCTGCTCCACCAAACCAAGTTATATCGAGCTTGGCAAGTTCTTCCAAAGTCCAATCATACTTACTGTCAGACTTTCTAAACTCATCAATATTGAAATACGCTTTTAATGATGAGGTGTATACATTTAAGTCTTTTGATAAAAATTCCTTCCTCATTTGAGGGTCATTTTCAGCATCTACTGCATCTGAAATCATGTCGTCAGGTCTTATAGATACCCCATAATTAGGGCTTGCCATTTCGTGAATTTTAGGATTAGTATAGTCTACCGACCCATCTTCATTTTGATCTGCCTTTGATATAAAAACAAACTGTTTATCATTTTCCACTTGGTATTTGCCTGTTTCAGGATTTTTATTTATAACCTTTTGACAATATAGAAATCTCTTATAACAAAAAGAGTTCATATCATTTCCTGCTGTTGTAATACCAATTATGAGTTTATTTGTATAAGCTCTCATGGCTTTTTTCATAGATGTATACTTACTAGCATTCTTGTATTCGTGAAGCTCATCCATTATTACAAAGTTGGCATTTAGAGAATCCCTATCTACAAGTGCTTCTATACTAAGTGAACCTTTTTCAAATTCACGCTTTATAGAGTGTTCGTTGTTGTTATCGAGGATTTTAAAATAATCTCTTTCACCCCAAGCATTGATATTTTTTACGATGAAATTAAAAGCCTGTAAAGCTTGTTTAATTACAGCTCCTACGATGTATACTTGTGAGTTACTAGCCATATCTAGTACACCCAAAGCAAAAGCTAGAGCAGCAGAAAAAGAGGTCTTACCGTTTTTCCTCGGTATCATAATAAAAGCTTCTTGAAATCTCCTATTATTAGTTCCTTTCCAATAAAAACCTACGAGATTATATATGATAAACTTTTGCCAAGGTTCGAGCTTTAAGTTTCTTCCAGCAAGCGGTACTCCATTTAAATCTTCACCCTGTATATGTTCAAATAAATTTTCTATTATTCCGATTACAAAGTTAGCTTCCCTGGTTTTAAAATCAAACTTAGGATTTTCAAGGTCATCCTTAAATCTTTGACAACCCTGTTTGAGTTCCCTACAAGCTATTTTTTCTCCACTTAGAATGTCGTCTACGTATTTGTTTACTTCTATTAAGTTTACATTTTCTTTCTTAGTCTTTTTTAAACTTGTATCATCTTCTTTTTTTAAACTTGTACTATTCTCTTTTTTTAAGCTTGTACTATTCTCTTTTTTTAAGCTTATATCGTCTTTCTTTGTCATTTGATCACATCTGACTTAAGCTTATCAGCATTTCTTCAACCTTAGACACTTTTGTATTATCACCAAAACTGTCTTGTTTGAGTTTTTTAAGCCCAGATGGTGTAATTCCAAGCTCTCTTAAATATGTCAGTATATCCATTCTAAGCTTTTCCATAGATTGATAAAGAGGGTTTTTGACAGTGTTTGTTTGTCCATTCTTGTTAGTGTACTCAATAACAAGTTGACCACCGTCATCTATCCACTCTTCCCTTGCTCTGTAATAATCAGATAGTAGACCATCAAGTATTCCAATACTTAATATGAAGGCATTATCGTATGTTCCTATAGCTTTCATACAACCTATGATGTTTTTGGTTATGTCGTTCTCTATAGTTTTTTCGATTTCCTTACTGTTTTTGCTACTGTTGTTTAAGTTATCTAATCTATCATGTTTTTTCTCCTTCTCCATACCCTACAAACACCTTCTTTCTCACTTTTTCTTGTAATCTCCTACCCTCTGGGGTAATTTCATCTGTCATTCTATCGTGCATCTTATTATGTGCTTTTTTAGATAAAGATATAAGATTGTCAGCATTAAAAAATAGTTCAGGATATTCTTCTACAGGAAAAATATGGTGAACCACTTCTGCGTCTATTCGTTTTCCGTATCTTACTTCAAGTTGGCACAAATATTTATCTCGCATAAGCACATATCTTCTTAATTTTTGCCATTTTTTAGTTTTGTACCATGTGTCAAATTTCCCTTCTTTCCTAATATCCTTACTCCTTTCAGACTTATTCATATATCTTCTACCACCCACAGACTTTATGTGATATATGTTTTTCCCAGCATGTGTAAAATACACACCTAACCTTATAATTGTCTTTTTCTCCAAACAAAAAAGCAGCCACAATTGACTGCTCGTTTGCAAGGTTTTTGTAAAGTAGATTAAGTACACTACATAAAGAAATAATTTTTAGGAGGAATTATTTTTTTTGCACATCTCCACACTACTATTATATCACATTTTAAGGCTTTAACTTCCCTTCTTTTTCTCATAGTCTAAACGTT
Organism: Candidatus Merdenecus merdavium; assembly: GCA_018715425.1. GTDB lineage: Bacteria > Bacillota > Clostridia > Lachnospirales > Lachnospiraceae > Merdenecus > Merdenecus merdavium. The sequence goes on along the minus strand of DVLR01000227.1, from coordinate 1,420 downwards.
TAAAACCTTCTCAACAATTTCCATACATCATCAAAGATATATGTTTTATTCCCTCATTTGCTATCCTATAAATTTGACTCTGACTATAATGATATTTCTTCTTTAAAGCTTCTATCCTACCATCTCTTTTCTTTTTTCCATAAATTTCTAGGGTAATATCTTTTTCAAGTTCGCTCATACCGACCATTGACTCATCAACTCTTTTTATAAGTGCAAGGTTTAACTTGCGATTATTTTCAAGCAAATCTATTTCAGCGTTGATATTAAGTATTATCTCTTCTTGACTAACACCTTCTCCACCGTTTGAAATTCCATATTTGCTAGTCATATTTTTATTTTTTTCTTTATTTTTTAAACACCTTATATCTTCATCTATCCTAGCCAGAAATTCTTTAGCATAAGTGTATTTCAAAAGTTTGTCCTTAACAACTATTTCATAAAAATTTCTCAAGCGAACCTCTTTTCTATTTCAGATTCATTCACATTAAAAAGAGTTATAAATCTTAAATCTTCTATCAACATTCTTCTTAAATATCTTGGTAGATTGTTAAAATCACCTAATAATTCAAATCTTTTATTGATTAAGTCGGCATAAACTATGGGTTCATTATCCATACTAAATATTTTAAAACCCCCGCTTATCCTGATGACTTTGTAATCCATTCCCAACTTCTTACAAAGTTTGGGTAATATAATATTTAACTTTCTTTCTACTAAGAGTGAATCATTCATAAATATCCTCATAATCTGCCAAATCAAAATCAAATACAAAGACCGGATATTCTTCTTTCATAATTTTAAGTATTTGATATGCAATCTCTCTTATGGATTGGTGTGCTGCCTTATCAAGTCTTAATTTTAAAAAGTGCCTTATTTCTCTAAAATTCATTGTCATGTATAATCTAGTTGCCGTACATTGTGGCAATACTGCCCTTGCCTTATCCCTAGTTGACTTTTTGTTTCCGCCTAGGTCTTCATATGCCCTTGCTAAATCTTCACAAATCCACTTTATAGAGTCTTTTTCTTCTTCGGTATATGATTGGTCTAGCACTATCTCTAAGTCACTTAAATTGATATATCTGGAGCTTTCTTGGGAGTTGTGTACTATAAATCCATTTGCAACAAAATTATGATGTGGGGCTCGCATTTCTATATCATATGTTTCTTCTATTCCTGCAAATTTTATAGATTTTATTTCATCTAGTCTAATAACCTTAACTACTGCGCCATTGTGTTCTGCGTTGTGACACTTTATACAAAGTTCTATTAAGTTGTCTTTGTTATTATTCCTTGGATTTTTGTCTATATGGTGTATTTCAGTTTCGCCCTTTTTCCCACAAATAGAGCATATTCCTTTTTTGTCTACATTTCTTAATACCCTGGCGTATGCTCCACTTATAGATACATCTTTACCTTTCCA
>DVLR01000226.1 GCA_018715425.1 Candidatus Merdenecus merdavium | reverse complement strand
TTTTATCATAGTTACTATTCCTTGCCTACCCATGATACATCTACTTACTTTGAAGGGGAATCATCACTTTTAGGGAAAACGATCCCCGCTCTGTAGAAACATAAATTTGTCCATTGTATTTCTCTGCCGTATGTCTAATGCTCTTTAATCCAAAGCCATGATATCCGTTTTTCTCCTTGGTACTCACTGGCAAATCGTCATGAAAATCAATATTTCCTTCTAAAGGGTTCTCAATCTCAATAATTAAAAATTCAAACTGAGTATGCACAATTACATCGATTATACGCTTATCCATAACTTCAAATTTCTTTACCTTCTCTATAGCATTATCAAGGGCATTTCCAAATATACTATACAAATCTAGAGAATCAATAAAATCTAATTTCTTTCCATCGACTACACAGTTAATCTGTATATGGTTTGCCTGACAATATAAACTTTTATCCGTTAAGATAGTATCTAGTACTTCATTTCCAGTATGGATGATTGACTCATAAATCCGTATGGATTGAGACACTTCATCTAAATATTTTTCTCTCTCCTCATGGTTCGTCATGGTTCTTAATGCATTGATCTGATGTTTTAAATCGTGGCATTTCTGATTAATCAAAGCAATATTTTCCTTTGATAGCTCATACTGCTCTTTTTGGCTATTCTGTATCCAGTTTAGTGTTTGAAGTTCTTGACGCATGGCAGAATTTCTGAATAATTCATCCTGAAGATATAAAATCGTAATGCAGTAAAGCTGCATAATAAAGATTAAAAACCAGTTCTTATTCCCCCATATTGAGTTGGAGCTGCCATACCCAAGCCAATAAAGATATTCTAATATCAGTAGCATAAGTAACGATAACGTCAACTGCCTAGGCCCTGTATGGTACTCTTTATTCTTTGGCAATAGTCTCCATAAAACAAGTGCCATTGCGATATAAAAAACAATAGCGATACTGATTTGCACAGGCACTCTTGACTCAAGGGGAACCAGCCCACCTCGGCTTGCAAAATAAAATACCATGATACTAAATTCATAACAAATCTGAACGGACATAAGAATCCATACAGCAATATACATAGCACTCATAAAGAAAATATTGGCACATAAATAAATCATAAAAATAGCTAATATATATATAATAATCCATTCGAATCTAGAAAAACCAGGGATAAACTCATGAATCTTTGTAGAGATTACCAGAAAGCCTAATAAGGTAGAAAAACAGATCAGAATACGTCCCTTAAATCTGTCCCTTTTCTTCATAGGTATGAGAAATAGATTAGTTGAGATGAATAAAAATACTACATTATAAATCCGTTCTATTAAGAGCTCATCCATTTATACTCCTCCAACGTACTTCGTTAATTCTGCCAAAAATGCAGTCTTATTCCTTCTACTGATTTCCAACTCATGTCCTGCCACAATCACCATATTCTTTTTTACCTGGCTTACGTGTGCAAGATTCACTAAATACCAATAATTGCATTTAAAAAAATAGTAGGGTTCCAACTCCTTTTGAGCATCTTTAATGGTTCCTCTCAGCACAAACTCTCCTTCTTCTGTATGATAATGAAGCATACGATTCTGTACTTCGACGTAATATATTTGCCTTGTATCTAGTTTTACCACCATGTCTTGCATAGCAAGTAAAATCTGCCCAGACTCTCTTTTTTTTACACGGCTAAGTGCCCTCATAAATCTAGGTTCAAAGCTAATATAGTTAAGAGGTTTCATGATAAAATCAAGAGCCCCTACCGAATAACCTTGAATGGCATATTGAGCCATATTCGTAATAAATATGATAACCACATCGGAATCCATCTTTCGTATTATTTCAGCCGAATCCATTCCATTTAACTTAGGCATCTCTATATCCATAAGAATTAAATCAAATTGTGACTGATAATCTTTCACAAGTTCACTGCCGTCAGGAAAGACCGTTATATCAAACTTATCATGGTGTTCTTCTTCATACCTTTTTATTAATTCCTCTATCTGATTTGCATAAACGGGATCATCTTCTACAACTGCAACTCTGTACACGTCTATACTCCTTCCTAGTACTCCTATTACTTTGTACTCATCACCAGATGAGCCTATCTTAATGATAGAAATGTTTGTAGTTAAATACAATACTACTCTATATAGTACTTTAGGAAAGAAACTCCGTCAAGTACAACTCCAGTTTTATAAATAAAATATCCTAGTGGGATCTTTGATTTATGAGGGCGATACTTTTATCCACAACGACTCTATTTACCGGAATTGTTATAAACATTTTTACATGGAAAAGGAGCTACCTGCTAATTTCTTAGTGGATAGCTCCTTCATTTTTTATTATTAGATCCGTGATTTCATCACTTCATAAGCACCATTCTTACGGATCTGTTTTAGATCGTCACAGACAGCTTGTTCAAATCCTGGAAGTTGTGTCAAGTCCTCACCCCAGAAATCAATATTTTTACATACTGCATGTACCAAATCCTCCACAGAATCCTCTGCATGGGCTGCATAAAATTCCAGGACACTTCTGTCGTCTTTGACAGTATAATCATTCCCTTTTCTGCTTGCTATTAGACCCTCCTCTGTTAACTTGTGACCATTGAAAAAGGCAACATAAAAGGCAAATGAAGATGTAATGCATGCTGGAAGAGTTCCCTTACGTTTTATATATTCTTTTAAAGATGGTAAGACACGAGCTTTCCACTTAGAGGTAGAATTCAGTGAAATTGCAAGTAGTGCATGATCAATAAAAGGGTTTTTAAATCGTTCTGTCACATCAGCGGCAAAGTCTTCCAGCTCTTCTTTTGGAAGATCTAGAGTAGGGATGATTTCATCATAAATGGTCTTGTTCATAAAACTACAAATCACATCATCGTGCATACAATCTCTAACAATATCCTGTCCCGCAAGATAAGCACCAAGTACAAAAGAGGTATGGGCACCGTTTAAAATACGAACCTTTCTCTGCTTGTAAGGTTTATGATTATCCGTAATCAAAATTGGAAGATCTGTTTTATCTACTGGGAATTCATCTTTGATTGACTCTGGTCCTTCAATAACCCAGAAGCCAAAAATTTCTCCTGTGTCAATAAGGTTATCCTCATAACCAAGCTCCTGACAGATTTCTTTTGCTTCATTATGTGGATATCCAGTTACAATACGATCTACCAAAGTAGAGCAGAAGATGTTTTCCTTTTCGATCCAATGGATAAACTCTTCTCCAAGATCCCACTGTTTAGCATATTTTAATACACATTTTTCAAGTTCTTTTCCATTATTATCAATGAGCTCACATGCAAGGATGATAAAACCTTTTCCTTTTTGGGAACCAAATTTTTGGAATCGGCGATACATAAACTGTGTCAATTTTCCAGGATAGCTATTTGCTGGAATATCAGTGAACTGACAAGATTCATCATAAACAATACCTGCTTCTGTTGTGTTACATGCAATAAAGCGAAGGTCTGGATTATCTGCACATGCAAGAACACCTTCAAAATCATCGTATGGATTTAGACAACGGCTAACACAAGAAATTACTCGTTTTTGATTCACTTCTTTCCCATCTTGAAACCCTCTTAGGAATAAGGTATATAGCCCCTCTTGTTCATTGATATAATCAGCGATACCATTGGAGGAAGAAATTGGCTGACAAAGGACTACTTTTGAATTGAAATCAGCTTTTTCATTCATCACATCTATAAAATAATCCACAAATGCACGTAAGAAATTTCCCTCTCCAAATTGTAGAACACGCTCTGGAGCATCTTTTAAAAGATATCCATCATAGTTTTGTTTCTTTAATGTTTCATAAGAAAGTTTATTCACTTTTTTAATTCCTTTCTTTACATATTTAAGATAAATAGTTACAACGTTACGCCTTGTTTAAAGATTGCCATATCGTGGAATCCCGCTTCTTCTGATTTGGCTTTTTTCCCAGAAGCGATATCTAAAACAAAATCAAGAAGATCATCTGAAAGCTGATCAAGTGGAGTACCGTCTACCATAACACCGCAGTTAAAATCGATCCAACTGCTTTTTTTATTTGCCAGATGATTATTGGTGGAAATCTTTATGGTCGGTACTGGACTTGCAAATGGTGTCCCACGTCCCGTTGTAAAAAGTACGATATGGGAACCAGAAGCTGCAAGAGCTGTAGATGCAACAAGATCATTTCCAGGTGCACTTAATAAATTCAAACCTTTGACCTTTACTGGCTCTCCATAAGCTAGGACTCCTTCTATAGGAGCACTTCCTGATTTCTGAGTACATCCAAGAGATTTATCTTCAAGGCTTGAAATACCGCCTTTTTTATTTCCTGGAGATGGATTTTCGTAAATGGTCTGATTGTGACTTGTAAAGTAATTTTTAAAATCATTGATTAAATCAACAGTCTGATTAAAAATCTCCTCTGTTTTACAGCGGTTCATTAAAGAGACTTCTGCACCGAACATCTCTGGAACCTCCGTAAGAATGGTGGTACCTCCCATAGAAATTAATTTGTCTGAAAATGCTCCTACAGTAGGGTTGGCTGTGATACCAGACAGGCCATCGGAACCGCCACATTTCATACCAATCACTAGCTCACTTGCAGGTATTGGTTCTCGCTTAGACAAAGAAGCATATGCAGCAAGCTCTTTGACAATTTGAATGCCATCCATGATTTCATCATCACTCTCTTGTGCAACTAAGAAGCGGACACGTTCCTTATCATAATCACCGATATATTTTTTTAATTCATCAATATTGCTGTTTTCGCATCCAAGACCAAGGACTAATATTCCCCCTGCATTAGGATGATTCACTAGATCTGCGAGAATCTGTCTTGTGTTGTCTTGATCTTCGCCCATCTGTGAACATCCATAGGGATGTGGAAATGCGGCAATGGTTTCTATATTAGTAGTGATATATTCCTGAGAAGCCTTTTCGATAGCTGTTGCAATATTGTTTACACATCCTACGGTAGGAATGATCCAAATTTCATTTCTCACACCTACACGTCCATCTTTTCTTCGATATCCTTGGAAGTATCTAGGCTCTCTTTCGGAGAGACTGGAAACATTCTTATCATAAGTATAAGTAAGAACCTCCCCAAGGCCTGTTCGTAGGTTATGTGTATGAATCCAGGAACCAACTGAAATATCCGTAGTTGCATGACCGATTGGATTTCCATATTTTATAATGTCATCACCATTTTTTAAATCCTTTAATGCAAATTTATGACCTTGTAAAATATCTTCTTTTAATATAAGTGTTATATCATCCAGTTGTATCGTCGTCCCTTTTGTAAGTGGTTTAAGGGCAACTGCTACATTATCTAATGAGTTGATTCTAATAAAAGTTTTCACTAAATCAATTTCCTCCTTCTCAAAAATATTTTTATGTAAGGGCTTACACTTAAGTTACATCGAACTTGATGGCACGTCAATAGCAAACGTAAAAAAACAATAAAATTAGTTAAAGTATACAAAAAATAAGATTAAAGATTGGTAAAATAGCAAGTTGGATAAGGATTGACTTTGTTAAATTTTTGCCATATACTAAAAGCAAGATGTAAGGGCTTACATCAATTACAGATTTTTATGAAGTAATATAATCTGAAAGGGGAAAGAATGATTAAACTAAAAAAAATTCTAAGCACTGCACTTTTTGTCTGCATAACAGGAATGCTGATGGTCGGCTGCAGTGGAAACACAGAGGGAACAGCCAAAAAGCGTATCGTAAGAGTATCTCTTTCACAGTCTGAGGCACATCCAGAATATGTGGGAGCTGTAGAGTTTAAAAACTACATAGAAGCAGAGCTTGGTGATAAGTATGAGGTACAGATTTATCCAAATGAGCTTCTCGGATCACAAACAAAGGCCATTGAATTAACGCAGACAGGTGCCATAGACTTTACTATTGCAGGTACACCAAATCTAGAGATCTTTGCCGATGTTTATGAGGTCTTTAGTATGCCGTACTTATTTACATCAGAGGAAGCATACTTTGCTACCATGAATGATACCGATTATATGAATGAAATTTACGCTTCTACAGAAGAGACAGGACTACAGGTAGTCACCTGGTATAATGTGGGAACCAGAAACTTTTATGCAAAAGAAGCAATCAACACCCTGGATGATTTAAAAGGCTTAAAGATTCGTGTACAACAAAGTCCAGCCAGTGTTAAGATGGCACAAGCATTTGGATCCGCAGCCTCTCCTATGAGTTTCGGTGAGGTCTATACAGCAATTCAACAAGGGGTTATTGATGGAGCAGAAAATAATGAGTTAGCTCTTACAGATAACAAACATGGTGAGGTGGCAAAATACTTTACTTACTCTAAACACCAAATGATTCCAGACGTTATGATTGCAAATTACAAGTTCCTAAATGGACTTAGTGATGAGGAGCGGGAAGTCTTCGAAGAAGCAGCAAGACGCTCTACAGAAGTTGAGTTACAAAACTATGAAGAAACCATCCAAGAAGTAAAGAGAACTGCAAAAGAAGATATGGGAGTAACCTTTATTGAACCAGATATTAGCTTGTTTAAAGAAAAAGTAAAAGGTGTCCAGCAAGAGATGTTAGATGCCAATCCAAATATCCGAGATTTATATGATCATATCCAAGCATATAACGCAGAGTATGAAAAGGAGGCAGAGTAATGGAAGTACTGAATAAAGTAAGAAAAGGGCTGGATACCGTCGTAAGCGGAATCTGCATCTTCCTTTTTGCAGCTATGGTAGTGGTAGGAAGCTATCAGATTATTACAAGATTCATATTTAACAATCCAAGTACCATATCAGAAGAATTATTAACCTATACCTTTGCATGGATGGCCATGTTTTCATCTGCTTTAGTGTTTGGAAAACGCGACCATATGAGAATGTCCTTTATCGTAGATAAACTTCCTACTTCAAAGAGGAAAGTTCTTGAAATTGTAATTGAAGCGCTGATTGTAGCCTTTGCTGCTATCGTATTGATCTATGGTGGTTTCAACATTATGGGACTTACCATGACTCAAAAGACAGCTTCCCTAGGAATTATGATGGGAGTCGTATATTCTGTGATACCAATCTGTGGTATTTTAATCACCATTTACGGCATCTTAAATATCATAGGTTTATCTACTGGACAGATTGATCCGAAGAAAGAGGAGGTTTAAGAGATATGAGTATTGCGTTACAATCGGGATTGATTATATTAATCTTATTAGTCATTATGCTAATGGCAGGTGTACCCATTGCGGTTGCTCTAGGTGTATCATCTGTATGTGCCATTCTTCCAGTGATGAATGTGGATGTAGCTGTATTGACAGCTTGCCAGAGGATTTTTTCAGGTATTTCCGTATTCAGCCTGCTTGCAATTCCCTTTTTTATTCTAGCTGGTAATATTATGAATAAAGGTGGTATAGCAATCAGATTGATTAATCTTGCAAAATTAATTACAGGTCGTGCTCCTGGTGCTCTTGCCCAGACAAATGCATTAGCTAACATGTTATTTGGAGCTATCTCTGGTTCTGGTACAGCTGCTGCTTCTGCTATGGGTTCTATTATTGGACCTATTGAAAAAGAAGAAGGATATGATCCGAATTTCTCCGCAGCCGCTAATATCGCAACTGCACCTACTGGACTTTTGATTCCTCCATCAAATGTTATGATTACCTTCTCCCTTGTTAGTGGTGGAACATCCGTAGCAGCACTCTTTATGGCAGGATATATACCAGGAATCCTATGGGGTCTTGCTTGTATGTTAGTCATCTATTTTATTGCAAGGAAAAAAGGATATCGTGCAAAAGTAAAATTTACTGCCAAAGAAGCTGGAAAGATTATTCTTCAAGCATTACCATGTTTATTGTTGATTATTATTGTAATTGGCGGAATTATCTTTGGTGTATTTACAGCAACCGAAGGATCTGTAGTGGCCGTAGTTTATAGCTTATGTTTATCACTTTTTGCATACAAATCCATTACTCTTAAAGAAATTCCTCAAATTTTAAAAGAAAGTGCTGAAATGACTGGTATTATCATCTTCTTAATTGGTGTTTCTAGTATTATGTCATGGATCATGGCATTTACAAACATACCAGCACTGGTATCCAAAGCACTTCTTTCTGTGAGCAGCAATAAATTTGTCATTCTGTTCCTCATTAATATTATACTATTGATCGTTGGTACCTTTATGGATATGACACCAGCCTGCTTAATTTTTACACCGATCTTCCTTCCTGTATGTACTGCACTTGGAATGAATGTGATTCATTTTGGTATTATGATGATCTTTAACTTATGTATTGGTACCATTACACCTCCGGTTGGAACTACATTATTTGTTGGAGTTAAAGTAGGAAAAGTAAAAATTGAAACCGTATTTAAACAGCTACTGATATACTTTGCGGCAATCTTCGTTGTATTAATGTTCGTAACATATATTCCATCCCTTAGCTTATGGCTTCCAAAACTAATGGGATACATCTAAAAATATTAAAATATAAAGGAGAAAAACAATGAAAAATTTTATGGATAAAGACTTTCTCTTATCAACAGAAACATCACAGAAGTTATTTCACGAATACGCAGAACATATGCCTATTGTAGATTATCACTGCCATATTAATCCTCAAGAAATCGCAGAGGATAAAAAATTCGATAATATTACTCAAGTGTGGCTTGGAGGAGACCACTACAAGTGGCGTCAGATGAGATCCAACGGTGTAGATGAATACTATATCACTGGCGAAGCAACAGACTGGGAAAAATTCGAAAAATGGGCAGAAACCCTAGAGATGGCAATTGGAAACCCACTGTATCACTGGAGTCACTTAGAGCTTCAAAGATATTTTGGATATACAGGCCATCTTAGCAAAGAAACGGCCGAAGAAGTTTGGAATCTTTGTAATGAAAAACTGCAACAAGATGATATGACCGTTCGAAATATTATCCGCAAATCAAAGGTGAAACTCATTTGTACCACTGATGATCCTGTAGATGATCTGAAATGGCATAAAATCATTGCAGAGGATGATACCTTTAATGTGCAAGTACTTCCTGCATGGAGACCAGACAAAGCAATGAATCTAGAAAAGCCAGATTATGTAGATTACATCAAAACATTATCCGATGTTAGCGGTGTTGAAGTAAAGAGCTTTACAGATTTAAAAGAAGCACTTTTAAAAAGGATAGAATTCTTCGATTCTATGGGATGCTCTGTATCTGATCATGCTTTAGAGTATATTATGTATGCTCCAGCATCTGAAGAAAAGATAGAAGAAATTTTTAAGAAAAGTCTAAATAAAGAGGCCATCACTAGAGAAGAAGAGATGATGTTCAAGACAGCATTCATGCAGTTTGCTGGGAAAACTTATCATAAGAAAAATTGGGTCATGCAGATCCATTACGGCTGCAAGAGGGATAATAACAAATTGATGTATGATCGCTTGGGTCCAGATACTGGATATGATTGTATTAACAACTATGCACCAAGTGCTGAAACCGCTGATTTTTTGAATTCTCTTATTGCAACAGATGAGCTTCCAAAGACCATTTTATATTCTTTAAATCCTAATGATAACGAAGCCATTGGAACCATTCTTGGATGTTTCCAAGGAACAGAAGCCGCAGGTAAGATCCAACAAGGTAGCGCATGGTGGTTTAATGACCATAAACAGGGAATGATTAACCAGTTAACCTCTCTTGCAAACCTTGGACTACTTGGAAACTTTATCGGTATGCTAACAGATTCTAGAAGCTTTTTATCTTATACAAGACATGAATATTTTAGAAGAATCCTATGCGAAATGATTGGCGAATGGGTAGAAAATGGAGAATATCCTGCAGATTACAAGGTTTTAGAGAAGATTGTTAGTGGAATCTCCTATCATAATGCAGTGAAATATTTTGGATTTGACCTATAAAAATATTGGTGATATAGTATCTTATGATAATTCTAGATTCTGAAAGAATCGTTTTTGATCTATCTGTTTTTAAGGAATCAGGAAGAGAGGATAAGGCTATAAATATATATGACATTGCTAAACTTTCTGGTGTTTCCATTGCAACTGTATCAAGGGTTGTAAATGGAAGCCCGAAAGTTAGTCCAAAGACAAAAGAAAAGGTTCTTGCAATCATGCAGGAACACGAATATACACCAAATGTATTTGCTAGAGGTCTGGGATTGGATTCTATGAAGACAGTGGGAATCATATCCCCCAATATTGAAGATCATTACATGTCAAGAGCCGTTGCATATCTAGAAAAAAATCTCCATTATTATGGATATAACTGTATTCTAGGCTGCAGTGGCCATGAACAAAAAGAACGAGAAGCTTACGTAAAGCTGATGCTATCCAAAAGGATTGATACCTTGGTCCTAGTCGGGTCCGTTTTCGCAGGAAATGGAAAAAACGAATTTGATACCGATTATATCCGTGAAGCTGCAAAGACAACCCCTGTGTTCATGATTAACGGTTGTGTAGATGGAAATAATATATACTGTGCCTGTGCAGATGATTTCCACGCCACTTTTGAAGTAACAAGAAGATTTATAGAACGAGGGAAGAAGCGAATTCTTTTTATGTTTAATTCAGATTCCTTCAGTGCAAGGCAAAAGATGGCTGGATATGAAGCTGCTTTATCGGCTGCTGGATATCCCATTAGAGGAGAATTAAAATTCAAGACTAGAAACGATATTGAATATACACGTGATCTACTCCTTGCTTATAAGAACCTGGAATTTGATAGTGTCGTTGCAACCGATGATGGAATTGCCATTGGAGCATTAAAGTATGCAAAAATAAAAGGCATCTCCGTGCCAGAGGACTTGTCAATCTCTGGTTATAATGATTCCATCCTTGCAATTGGGTGTGAACCTGAGATGACATCTGTAGATAGTAAACTAGGAGTCCTATGTAAAACAACCATAGATCACATGATTAAACTCCTAGAAAAAGGGGAAGAAATTGATTCCTATATCAGTGTCCCTTGCAATATAGTCAAGAGGCGTACCACTGATTTTTAATATTTAAAGAGAATAAAGCAGGGACTCCATGCAACATTTGCAGCGAGTCCCTGCTTTCTTTTAACTTAATTTCAAAATGAAAGATGAGCTATGAAATTTTATGATTTCTTGTATCCACATTTAGGACATACACCATTTTCGTTTAACGTAATACCGCACAATGGACAACGCTCTATTCTGTCCTTTTGAGGTTCGTATTCTTCTATGGCGCCATTTACACCACTTGTAAATGTGATTTTAGCAATATTTAGTTTGTCTTTTAGTAAGTCATAAACGATTTTGATCATACCTTCAACGGTCATGGTTTCTTTCGTAACAACCAAACGACATTCTGGATATGCTGTTGCAAGTTCTGTTTTAAAAGCTGGACCTTTTTGCTTATTGGTTGGAGCACCATCTTTAATTCCTTGTTCTTCATAAACTCCAAGAATCGCAGGTAGCAACGGATCATCTTCTCTTAAAACCAACGCATGGTCAAAGTTTTGTAGTACTTCCCAAGCCGTTTTCTCAATTTCATTACAAGGATATACCATATTGACTCCCATATTCACAGAATCTTCAACTTCAATGGTTAGTACTCCCGTATGTCCATGTAAATACTGTGCTTCTCCTTTGAATCCAAAAAACCTGTGTGCATATTGCAAATCAAACGTAGTAAAACTTCTCATAATCTTTCTCCTTTTTTATTTTATATTTACGGGTGATTTATGCTCCCGTATGCGCACATAGTGGGGTTTACCTGTACCTATAATACCCATACCAATAAGTTGTACAGACAAACATTTTTCATTCATCATGTATTACAATCAGGACATATACCCGTGAAAATTAGATGATGTCCAGTAAACTGAAATCCGTGAGTATTTTTAATGTTTTTTTCCAAATCTTTGATAACATCCATTTCTACATTAAAAACTCGACCACACTTTTCGCATTTTGCATGGTAATGCATGTGACTTTCATGATCGAAACGATCGGCACCGCCTGGAATCTGAACTTTACGAATTTCTCCCATATCTGATAATAGATTCAAATTCCTATATACCGTTCCTCTGCTAATATTTGGGTGTTTTTCCACAATTCTATGAAAGACCTCATCAGCGGTGGCATGACACCCTAATTCTTGTACTGTTTCAAGAATTAATGATCGCTGAATGGTTTTACGTTTATTCCTCATTTTATCATCCTTATTGGTTTGTTTTCTTTAACAGTATTATATCCTAATAAGAATGATATGTCAATAGTATTTATGATAAATCTATAGTTTTTCCTATCATAAGGACTCTATTGCTTATTTGCGTAAATATGATAACATTTAATTAATGATAACTTTGGAGGGAACACATTGACGACGAAAGAAATGATACAAAGAGAATTTTTAATTGAATATACTCAAAAAGATTATAGCCGCATTACGGTAAAATCCTTATGTGCAAACACTCCTGTAGCAAGAACTACTTTTTATTCTTATTATGAGAATATTGATGAACTAAAAGAGGAAATAGAGGATACGTTGATCAAAGGTATTACCACCATTGCTCAAGATGTTTCAAAAGGAAATATGGAAGAAATGGATTTTTCTATTTTTCTCACTGAGACCTTTCATTACATCAAGGAACATTGGAGTGATATTTATGCTTTTTTAATTATTCAACCCAATGTTCGCTTTATTGTCAAATGGAAAGATGCAATAAAAAATCACTTTTTACTACGTTTTCCTCAAAAAAGTGTCATTTCTAATTATGAATTAATATCAGAAACCATTGCTTCTGCAGTAATAGGAGCATACTCCTACTGGTTAAAATGTCCAGATAAAGTAGATGTACAAAAATTAAATCAAATTGTTGTGTCTGCCTTAGAAAATACAATGAGTGTCATTTAACTGGTCTTATTCTTAAGACGAGTTTTTATATCCGAACACTTTTTAAATTTGTGTAGTGTACTTGTGCTCCTGATCTTCCTATAATAAAAATGAACGAAGAATAAGGAGGCAATGAAAATTGTAAAACTACTGATTTTAATGGTTATAGTTTTTATTTTGTATAAGGTGGAGCGTCATCAAATACGACAGGGTAAATCCCCTTCATCCTACACAAAGACACTGGCAAATCTACATATTGCTTGTGGAATTATTATTTTGATCTTTGGGACAATACATGGAATTGGTCATTTAAGCACGGCTCCAATAGGTAACTTTATTACAGGGATAGCAGTATTACTAGTATTATACGTCCAAGCTATCATAGGTATTGTTATGAAAAAAAATCGAGCAGGCTCTTCCTTGAAGACACTAAAAAAAGTTCATGCAATACTTCCAATTCTACTTGTGGTAGCTATTTTATGCCAT
>DVLR01000225.1 GCA_018715425.1 Candidatus Merdenecus merdavium | reverse complement strand
CTTGTACTTGTTTAGACTCTAAATCTTTAACTACCTCTTCATTATGAATGATCGGTCCATAAGTGTAAACTTTTTTATCTTTCTGATCTGCTTGTTCATATACTTTTTGAACAGCTCTTTTTACTCCAAAGCAAAAACCTGCAGTCTTAGCTCTTGTAACGTTCATATTTTTTACCTTTACTATTTATTCTTACCATTTTTATATAATTTTATAATAGATTGTACCACTTCGTCAATAGACATATGAGAAGAATCCAGCAAAATTGCATCTTTTGCTTGTTTCAGCGGTGCAATCTCTCGTGTCATATCCCGATGATCTCTATCAATCATGTCTTTTTCTATCTCTTCTATATTAGATGTGGTTCCTTTTAATAATAATTGTTCATATCTTCTTTTAGCACGGACACTTACGCTTGCCGTTAAATAAATTTTAAGTTGAGCTTCTGGAAGAACGCAGGTTCCTATGTCTCTTCCATCCATAACAACGTTTTCATCTCTGGCGATTTGCCGTTGTAATTCTAATAATCTTTCTCTCACTATTTTGTGAGCGGATATTACAGATGCCATTTTCCCAACTTTCTCTCTTCTGATTTTCTCACCTATATTTATACCATTTAACATAACTTGTTGTTCGTTATTTTGATAGGTAAGGTTTAATCTAACTTCTTGACAAGCTTTTCTGACTTCTTCTTCCTGTAGAAGATCAATATCTTTTTCTATAAAATATAAAGCAAGAGCACGGTATAGTGCTCCTGTATCCACATAAATAAATGACAATGCTTCTGCACATAATCGTGCAATGGTACTTTTCCCTGCACCTGCTGGTCCATCAATTGCTATATTATATGGCATTCTTTCCTCCTATGATTACATTATATTACTACCTGCTGCATAAGCAGTAGACCATGCGATCTGTAAATTAAAACCACCAGTTAAAGCATCTAAATCCAGCACTTCTCCAATGAAGTACAGTCCTTTTATCTTTTTTGATTCCATTGTAGATGGTTGTATCTCTTTTACTGTAACACCACCTTTTGTGATAATGGCATCTTTATAATCCTTTAATCCAACGATGGTCAGAGGAAGTGCTTTTATCCGTTTCACAAATCCCAACCGCTCTTCTTTGCTGATTTCATTTACCTTTTTATCAGGATCGATTCCGCTTAATTTTATCATAATAGGGATCAATTTACTAGGAAATAATTCTGAAATTGAATTTTTAAATTGTTTGTTTACGTTTTTTTGAAAATCTCTCAACACTCTTTGATCTAGCTTTTCTTCTGATAAGGCAGGCTTTAAGTCAATAAATAAAGATAGATTTTCCTCTTTTATTTCCTTTGTAATATAAGAACTAGCACTGATAATCAAAGGGCCCGTAAGACCATAATGGGTAAACATCATCTCTCCAAAATCTTCAAATAAACATTTTTTATGATAAATACTCACTTTTACATTTCTAAGAGATAATCCTTGTAGATCTCTTGGGAACTTTTCTTTTGTAATAAGTGGTACCAATGAGGGAGAAAGATCACTAATTGTGTGACCTACAGATTTGGCAAACATAAATCCGTCTCCTGTAGAGCCAGTAGATGGATAAGTTAATCCCCCTGTTGCTACGATTACGGAATCCCCTGTCTCCAATTGATTCCCTTTTAAAAAAACTCCCTTTACGAAACCATCTTCTGTTTTTAAGCCCTTTACTTCTTCTGATAAATGGATTTTTACACCTAAACGATTCAGTTCCCGCTTCATTACACCAATGACATCTGAAGAATGATCAGATACTGGAAAAACTCTATCGCCTCTTTCAATTTTTGTTGCTAATCCCAGTGACTCAAAAAAATCAATTACATCATTATTATTATATCCATAAAAAGCAGAATAAAGAAATTTTGAATTTGATGTTACACTATCAAACAATCCTTCCATATCACATCCATTGGTAATATTACATCTGCCTTTCCCAGTAATAAAAAGTTTCTTACCTAGTTTTTCGTTTTTTTCATATATATGTACTTCATGCCCATTCCTAGCAGCAAAGATAGCAGCAAACATCCCTGCAGCACCACCACCTACAATGACTACCTTACTCATCTTCTTCTCCTACCCCTTGTAGTTTCATTTTCACTTGACCATCCATTTGATTCATCTCATCTTTATTATAAACTTGGTATTCATCCCAAATTTCTTCTAAAGATTCTAGTGTTTTCACAACATCTTCTTGTTTTCTCATACACAATGCCACCACCAATGCATTGATTACACTTAAGGGAGCCACTAGAGAATCTACAATAGAAGCCATATCACTTCTTGCAATCAGATTACAAGAGGAGTATAAATTCATCGGAGAATGAACACTATCTGTCAATGTAATCACTTTGGTATTTCTATTATTGGCAAATTCCATAGCTTTTAATGTACGCATGGAATACCTTGGGAAACTAATACCAATAATAACATCATGTTCATCAATACGAATCATCTGTTCAAAAATTTCGCTAGAATTATTTGTAACGATTAATTTGACATTATCAAAAATTAAATTCAAGTAAAAATTCAAAAAGCTTGCTAAAGGTGCACAACTTCTAATACCAATAATGTAGATACTCTTAGCATGCAAGATGGTATCTATAGCAAGTTCAAAAGCTGATTGGTCTATATTCTCCAATGTCATTTTTATTTTTTCTGCATCGGAATGTAACACGGTGGCTAAGATTTCAGATTGCGGAATTCTACCATAGGTTACTTCCATTCT
>DVLR01000224.1 GCA_018715425.1 Candidatus Merdenecus merdavium | reverse complement strand
ATGTTCTATAAAATAGAGCCTCTTTAAATAAGATAATATAAATAGTATGTATGTCATAAGATCAAATTCTTATGACTTTTTTTATGTCTATTTTACAATGATAAAAGTTCTTTGTATAAAACAGGTTGTATAAGTCATATGGTTCAATAAAAGGAGAAGAAAAAAATGTCAGATATTATTGTAAATCAATTATCATTTTCTTATGACAACTCATATCATGAAATATTTAAAAACGTTTCCTTAACAATCAATACAGATTGGAAGCTAGGTTTTATAGGAAGAAATGGAAAAGGAAAGACCACATTCTTTCAACTACTAATGGGAAAATATGATTATAGTGGAACGATTACATCACAGGTTGAGTTTGAATATTTTCCATTTAATATAAAAAATAAATCATCTCTTGCAATAGATGTGGCCAAAGAAATTATTGCACCTTACTCTTTATGGGAAGAAGAGATGGATCAATGTATAAAAGCTGGTGATGAGTCATCTATGATGCACTACGGAGAAATTCAGATGCTTTTTCAAGAGCATGATGGATATGTCATTGAAGAAAAAATAATAAAAGAAATGTTGCAGTTAAAAGTGAATGAACAAGTTTTATATCACCCTTTTGATACCTTAAGTTATGGAGAAAGAACAAAAGTAATGTTAGCGGCATTGTTTTTAAAGAAAAATAGATTTTTACTTATTGATGAGCCAACGAACCACTTAGATACATTGGGACGTAAACAGCTAGCAGAATATTTAAATTCAAAGTCTGGATTTATATTGGTTTCTCATGATCGTGCTTTTATTGACTCTTGTGTAGATCATATTTTATCTTTGAACAAGCAGAGTATAGATATTGTACAGGGAAATTATAGTACGTGGATCGAAAATAAGAATAGAAAGGACCAATTTGAAATACAGGAAAATGAGATATTAAAAAAAGATATAGATAGACTTATAAAATCAAAAGAAAGAACAAGCCGATGGTCTGATCAGGTTGAATCGAGAAAATTTGGTACGAAAGGAGTAGATAGGGGACATATAGGACATGTTGCAGCGAAGATGATGAAAAGATCTAAGTCTTTAGAAAACAGACAGGATGACGCCATTATGAAGAAAAAGGAATTGTTAAAAGATGTGGAAGAAATAAGGAACTTAAGAATGAATATACTCCCCTTTCCCAAAAATCGTATGGTGGAGTTAAGAGATGTTACAGTTGCTTTTGGGGATCATGTTATTTTAGAAGATATTAATCTTTCTATTTTAAAAGGCGATCGAGTAGCCATGAAAGGTAAAAATGGATCTGGTAAATCCACATTAATTAAGACGATTTTAGGAGAGTTTGAGCCTACAAAGGGAACTTGTTACGTTGCAGCTGGGTTAAAAATTGCTTATGTTTCTCAAGATACTAGTGGAGTAAAAGGGGATTTAAACGAATTTATTAAAAATCAAAATTTAGATGAGACAGTATTTAAAGCAGTTCTTAGACAGATGGATTTTGGAAGAGATCAATTTGAAAAATCAATGGAATATTATAGCCAAGGTCAGAAAAAGAAAATACTATTGGCTGCTAGCCTTGTTTGTGACTCTCATTTATGTATATGGGATGAACCTTTAAATTATGTTGATATTTTATCTAGAATACAAATTGAGAATGTACTACTTAAATATAAACCAACTATGATTTTTGTGGAGCATGATCAAGTATTTTCTGATAAAATATCAACAAAAGAGCTATTGTTATAGGTATTCCTATAAGCTGTAAGAGTATGATATACTGATATGAGAGAAAGGGAGGATTATCTTATCATGAGTCAATTGTATAAAAAATTAGTAGAGTATGGGAAAACTGATATTTATCCACTGCATATGCCAGGTCATAAAAGAATGATTGAAGACTTTGTAAATCCTTATTCTATTGATATTACGGAAATTGATGGATTCGATAATCTCCATCATTCAGAGGATATATTATTAGATGCCCAGAAAGATGCGGCAAAAGTGTTTTTGGCTGATCAGACATATTATTTAATTAATGGCAGTACATCTGGAATTTTAGCAGCAATATCAGCTTGTACTACTACAGGTGGTAAAATTATTATGGCTAGAAATTGTCATAAAGCAGCTTATCACGGAGTTTTACTACGAAATCTAGAAGTTTTATATACTTATCCACATATACACCCTAAATACCATATAAATTGTGGATTAAATATAAGAGAAATAGAAAATCTGTTGATAAGAAATCCGGATGTACAATCTATTTTTATCACCTCTCCTACTTATGAGGGAATTGTTTCAGATGTTAAAAAAATTGCAAATCTTGCTCATGAAAGAGGGATTCCCTTAATCGTGGATGAAGCTCATGGGGCACACTTTGGATTTCATGAATATTTTCCTAAATCAGCAAATGAAATGGGAGCAGACCTTGTGATTCAAAGTCTTCATAAAACCCTTCCATCTTTAACGCAAACGGCTTTCCTTCATCTTAATGGAAATCTGGTATCTAAAGAAAGAGTAGAGAAGTTTTTAGGAATCTATCAAACCAGTAGTCCGTCCTATGTCATGATGTCAAGTATGGAAAGATGTGTACAATTGATTCAAAATCAGGGAGAGGGGTTATTTAATGATTATGTAAGAAATTTAAAAGCATTGAATCGTTCGTTGGATAACTTAGAAAATATTGATTTTTTAACGGAGAAGATAATAGGTACATACGGATGTTATGATTTTGATCCTTCTAAATTAGTGTTTTTTACACATAGATGCCATATGTCTGGGCAAGAGCTTTATGATAAACTAAGAAACCATTATCATCTGCAAATGGAAATGGTAAATGGAAACCAGGTTCTTGGTATGACTTCCTTGATGGATACAGAAGAAGGATATAGAAGATTATATCAAGGGATGAAAGAAATAGATGAGATGTTAAAAGAAAAGGATGACCATAAAAAAGAAGAAAGCTTTGAACAGATCTTTCTTTCTGGAGTTAAAGGTCAAGTAGCAGATATGAAGATTGGTGATGCGGATGAAGCAAAAAAAATGAAAGTTCATCTAGAAAAAAGTGAAGGTTACATATCAGGAGAATTTATCTACTTATATCCACCAGGAATTCCAATTTTAGCCCCTGGTGAAAAAATCACAGAAGAAATCATTGAACTCGTTGCTCAATATAGAAGTATGGGTGCTAATATTCAAGGATTGCAAGATTATCATGGAAATTATATACTAGTTGTTGATGAAAAGATGAAAACTAAGATTGATAGGTAAGTAAATAAGGAGACAAGGAACATGGGTAAGATTTTTTATATCATGGGTAAAAGTTCCTGTGGGAAAGATACCATTTATAAAGAGCTGATGAAAAATAAAAAATTAAATTTAAAAACCATTATTCTATACACCACAAGACCTATTAGAGCAGGGGAAACAGATGGAGTAGAATATTATTTTTCTAATGAAGAGGAATTAAAGAAAATAGAGGAATCGGGAAGATTAATAGAGATGAGGTCCTATGAGACCATACATGGGACCTGGAAATACTTTACCGTTGACGATCAACAAATAAATTTAAATCAGTATAACTACCTAGTTATTGGTACTTTAGTATCTTATGGAAAAATAAAGGAATACTATGGAAGGGATATCTTATTTCCTATCTTTATAGAACTAGATGATGGTATTAGGTTAAAGCGAGCTATAGATCGTGAAATGCAACAACAGGAGCCAATGTATAAAGAAGTCTGTCGAAGATTCTTAGCAGATTGTGAGGATTTTAGTGAAGATAAGATTAAACAGGCAGGGATTGAGAAAAGATACACGAATAAAGACTTTAAAACATGTATAGAGGAAATAGAACATGATATGAAAAGTTTTTTATGATGAATATAAAATCTATCAAATACCTTAGTCATTGGAAAATAGTAGAGGAAATCTACTATATATATCAATAATTGTGTGATATAATGAAACAGTAAAACGTTTTTAAAATGCATAAAGAGGTGATGATATGACGGGATTTAAAGACATTGTAGGACATGAGCAAGTAATAAACCATCTACAAAATGCAATAAAATTGAATAAAGTGTCCCATGCTTATATATTTAATGGAGAGAAAGGATCTGGTAAGAACCTTCTTGCAAATATGTTTGCTATGACACTTCAATGTGAAAAAGGTGATGTGGAACCATGTTTGATTTGCAGTTCTTGTAAAAAGGCTATGAGTAAAAATCATCCTGATATCATTTCAGTTTTGCATGAGAAACCAAATAGCATAGGGGTAGAAGATATAAGAGGACAAGTCATAGGAGATATTATGATTAAGCCTTATAGCAGCCCTTATAAAATTTATATTATAAAAGAGGCAGAGAAATTAACAGTACAAGCTCAAAATGCTTTATTGAAATCTATAGAGGAGCCACCTGCTTATGTGGTTGTTATCTTATTGACCACTAATATAGATGTTCTTCTTCCAACTATATTATCAAGATGTGTAACATTAAATTTAAAAGTTGTTCCAGATAATATTGTTAGAAATTATTTAATGGAGCATTTAGAAATTCCCGATTACCAAGCTAAGATTAGTGCGGCATTTGCACAGGGGAATATAGGGAAAGCCATTAAACTGGCCACATCAGATAGCTTTAATGAAATCAAAGACGAAGCTCTCTTTCTTGTAAAGCATGTAAAAGAGATGGAGATTTATGAAGTGATAGAAGCTGTGAAGAAAGTGGCAGATTATAAATTAGAGATAGATGATTATTTAGATTTATTGATGATCTGGTATCGTGATGTTTTATTGTTTAAGGCAACAAGAGATGTAAATGATTTGATTTTTAAAGACCAAATCAATGATATTAGAGAACAATCAAGAGTAAGCTCTTATGAAGGGCTTGAAACAATTATTGTTTCTCTTGAAAAGGCAAAGACTAGATTAAAGGCTAATGTTAATTTCGATTTAATTATGGAATTATTGTTTCTTACTATAAAGGAGAACTAAGGAATGATCAAAGTAATAGGTATTAGATTTAGAAACGCAGGTAAGATCTATTTCTTCGATCCTGTGGATTTAGATATCCAGGTAAAGGATCATGTAATAGTGGAGACAGCAAGAGGGATCGAATATGGTCTTGTAGTTGTAGGACCAAAAGAGGTTGAAGATGAAAAGGTTGTTCAGCCATTAAAACCAGTTATACGTATTTCAACTCCCGAAGATGATAAAAAAGAAGCTGAAAATAAAAGAAAAGAAAAAGAAGCTTTTAATATATGCTTAGAAAAAATAAATAAGCACGGTTTAGACATGAAACTAATCGATACAGAATATACCTTTGATAATAATAAAGTATTATTTTACTTTACAGCAGATGGACGTATTGATTTTAGAGAACTCGTTAAGGATTTAGCATCTGTCTTTCGTACTCGTATTGAATTACGCCAAATTGGAGTTAGAGATGAAACGAAGATCATTGGCGGAGTAGGTATTTGTGGCAGAGCTCTTTGCTGTCACATATATTTATCAGAGTTTGTGCCAGTCTCAATTAAAATGGCAAAAGAGCAAAACCTTTCTTTAAATCCTACTAAAATATCAGGTGTTTGTGGCCGTTTAATGTGCTGTTTAAAGAATGAAGAAGAGACTTATGAGGAATTAAATAAAAGATTACCAGATGTAGGTGATCGTGTAACCACGGATGATGGACTAAAAGGTGAAGTACAAAGCGTTAGCGTTTTAAGGCAGATGGTTAAAGTTATTGTTGATATCAATGATGGAAAAGAGATCCGTGATTATAAGGTCCAGCAGTTGAAGTTTAAACAAAATAGGAAAAAAGATCGTGTCAATATAGATAGAGAGCTAAAAGAGTTAGAGGCTCTGGAAAAGAAGGAAGGAAAGTCAAAGCTAGATGAAGATTAAATTAAGAGATGGTGAACGACTGGACGATTTAAATCTGAAGGGATATCAAATTATCCAAAATAAAGATACCTTTTGTTTTGGAATGGATGCCGTATTACTGTCTGACTTTGCTAAAGTAAAAAAAGGAGAACAAGTGCTAGATATAGGAACTGGTACTGGGATTATACCTATTTTATTAAAAGCAAAAACAGAAGGAAAACATTTTGTAGGCCTTGATATTCAAAAGGAAAGTGTAGAATTAGCCAAAAGAAGCGTCGCTCTTAATAATCTTACAGAAGAAATAACAATGATCCAAGGTGATATTAAGGAGGCCGACCAGTTATTTACTGGAGCCTCTTTTGATGTTATTACAACGAACCCTCCTTATATGACAGGGAATCACGGTTTGGTCAATCCTAAGGAGCAAATTGCCATTGCACGCCATGAAATATTATGCACGTTAGAAGATGTCATCAAACAAAGTTCCAGACTTCTAAAAGCAAACGGAAGATTTTATATGGTTCATCGCCCGTTTCGTTTGGCTGAGATCTTTGTTCTAATGAATCGATATAATCTGGAACCCAAACGTATGCGTTTGGTGTATCCTTTTTCTGATAAGGAACCTAATATGGTTTTAATCGAAGGATTACATGGAGGAAAATCAAGGATTACTGTGGAATCACCGTTGATAGTTTATGAAAGTCAAGGTAAATATACCAAAGAGATTATGGATATTTACGGTATGGAATATCAGGAAACGTAGAAATTTTGAATATAAAGAAAGGATACCTCATTGATTTATCAACATGGGGTAGTAATGGGCATTGGAATGTCTGGAATTTTATATTTGTGTGCCACACCCATAGGAAATCTTGAAGATATTACACTTCGGGTATTGAGAGTATTAAAAGAGGTTGATTTAATTGCAGCAGAAGATACGCGAAATAGTATTAAGTTATTGAATCATTTCGAGATAAAAACACCTATGACTAGCTACCATGAATTTAATAAAATTGATAAAGGGCATTATTTAGTAAGACTTTTACAGGATGGAAAAAATATTGCATTAATTACGGATGCAGGAACTCCAGGTATCTCTGATCCAGGAGAGGAATTAGTTAAAATGTGCTATGAGTCAGGCATTGAAGTTACTTCACTACCTGGAGCAGCAGCCTGCATTACGGCATTAACTATTTCAGGTCTTTCTACAAGAAGATTCGCTTTTGAAGCTTTTTTACCATCAGATAAAAAAGAAAAAGAGGAAATTTTAAAAGAGTTAATAAATGAAACACGAACCATTATTATTTATGAGGCTCCTCATCGGTTAACCAGAACCTTAGATGAGCTTTATAAACATTTAGGCGATAGAAAAATTACTATATGTAGAGAGATTACAAAGAAGTATGAGGAAACTTTCTTAACGACTTTAGAGGAAGCAAGGAGTGTTTATAAAGAACATCCAGCTAAAGGAGAATGTGTTTTAGTTATTGAAGGTAGAAGCCATGAGGATATGAAAGAAGAACAACAACAAAAATGGAAAGAAATGAGTTTAGAAGATCATATGGAATATTATATGACCCAGGGGATTCTTAAAAAAGAAGCCATGAAACTAGTGGCAAAGGATCGTGGAATATCTAAACGCGATGTATACCAGCAATTGTTATAGAAATAGAAATATCCAAGTCTTGAAATAAAAATAAATGGAGAACAATAATTTTTAGAATATGAAATAGGAGTATTTTTATACGAAATAAGGAGGTGCACATTCATTGTTTAATGAGACACCTCCTTTCATATTTTATTTATGCTTTTAATTTAAAATTATTCTTCAACAATTTTAAAACCAGCTAGGTTTGCTAACTCTTTAATAGAATCTTTAGAAACTTTCTTTCCGCAATAATCAATAAGGTCATTATCTGAACCATTAAAAATATCGCTAGGTGTGTATTTCTGTAAAATGATCATATCATCCTCAACATAAATTTGAAGGGGATCTCGTTCTTGTATGTTAAAGCTTTTCCTTAATTCCATAGGTAATGTTATTCTACCAAGTTCATCTAGACGACGAACAACACCAGTATTTTTCATACTATACTCTCCTTTTTGTGAATTAGTTTTATGCGGGACTCTAATTCTTTATTATGTAGAATCCAATATACATAGAATTATAACATATAATGACCGAATTAAAAAGTAATATCTATTATTTTTGTCTAAAAAAATAAAATATTGTTTTATTTTGCTGATAGTTTGAAATTCATAGAGTGTTTCATAGTATGTTTTGTAAAAAATTATGGTTAGTTTTGGATAATATTAGATAAATAATCAAATGAACCTTTTATGTTCAAAATTTGCTTACTTTTGGACTTTTATAATGAAATTGAAATATCATTGAATGAAATGATATAGAAGAAGAATTGGTTTTAGTGATATAATATGGATAAAATGAGAAATGGTAGTAGAAAAATTAGAGGAGAAGATATGAATCAGATATTGATGTATATAATGGCTTTTGGTGTCATTTTAGGAGGAGTAGATAGAATATTAGGTAATCGTTGGGGGTATGGTAATAAGTTTGAACAGGGATTTATGTTATTAGGACCTACCGCTTTATCTATGGTAGGAATAATAAGTTTATCACCTCTTATTGCTCAGTTCTTAAGAGTATTTTTAACACCCATTTATAAGTTCCTTCATTTAGATATGGGGATGTTAGGCGGAATTTTAGCCATTGATATGGGAGGTTATCAATTAGCTATGGAGTTGGCTGAAACAGTAGAGGTTGGAAGATATGCAGGGATCATTGTATCTTCAATCTTAGGTTGCACAATTGTTTTTACAATACCCATGGGAATGGAGCTAATAAAGAAACAGGATCATCCCTTGTTTTTTAAAGGAATCATGATAGGGCTTGCTACCATACCTGTCCCATTAATTGTAGGAGCTATTTTATGTGGAATTCCCATTTTAGATGCATTATATCAGAATATACCTATTTTTTTATTAGGAGTATTCTTAATATTAGGGATCTGGAAGTTACAGGAAAAGATGATAAAAGGTTTTCAGATTTTAGCCAAAGGAATCCAAGTTTTAATCACCGTTGGTTTAGTCCTTGGAGCCATCCAATACATGACGGGTATAGAAATCATAAAAGGAATGATACCTATGGAAGAAGGGCTGGAAGTGGTGGGCTCTATCGGTATCGTTTTATTGGGGAGCTTGCCAGTTACGGAATTACTACAAAGAGTGTTGAAGAAACCTTTGGAACAATTGGGAGAAAAACTACATATGAATTCTATAAGTATTGCAGGGTTATTGATAAGCTGCGTGAGTGTACTTCCAGCCATCACCTTATTAAAAGATATGGATACAAAGGGAAAAGTTGTAAACGTAGCCTTTATGGTTAGCTCGGCGTCATTATTATCGGCACATTTAGGCTTTACCATAGGAGTTGAGCCTAGCCTATTTCCAGCTTTATTTATTTCTAAGATTCTAGGGGGATGTACGGCTTTCCTTGTGGCATTACATATAGTTGATAAATCTGGAAATAAATAATTACCAATATTGTATCAATTCTTGAGTTGTTGATGAACTTTTTTTGTATCATCATGTATGGTATAGATGTGCATGATGATATCTGGTATGAGAACGTAAAAATGGTTGACAAGAGTTATAGAAATGGTATACTGACACTAAATTTACTACTTTACTAAAGGGAGATTCAAATGAAAAAAGCTAGCAATATAGAAGTGAAACGCATTAATCGAAATAGAGTATTTACTTATATGATAAAAAAAGAAAAGGTTTCCAGACCTGATATTGCAACTGCTTTGGGACTGAGTGGTCCTACTGTATTACAAATTGTAGGTGAGCTCTTAGAAGAAGGAGTAATTAAAGAAGAAGGAGAATTTAAATCTACAGGTGGAAGAAAGGCTAAAGCAGTAGCAGTCGTCTTAGATAAATACTATTCCGTAGGTTTGGATATTACTGCAAATCATATTAGTTTAGTTTTATGTGATATAAAAGGTTCGGTATTAAATCATAAGAGAATTCATCATCCTTTTGTTCCAACTAGGGCATATTATCAAGAAAACGGAAAGCTTGTAGATGATTTTATAGAAAATTTAGGGGTTGATCAAGAGCAGATCCTAGGTGTAGGAATTTCCGTTCCAGGAATTGTAGACCGAAGTAGTAATACATTGGTATATTCTCATATGTTAGGAAGTGAAAAGGTTTTATGCAATGATATGGCTCAATTTATTCAGTACCCTTGTATGCTTGTGAATGATGCGAATGCGGCTGCATTAACGGAATGTTATGGAGATGATCAGAGTGGTACTAGTATTTATTTATCTCTAAGCAACAGTGTAGGCGGAGGAATTATTTCTTTAAATACTTCTGAATATAGAAGTAGGAACTACATAGATTCTATTTATTTAGGCGAGAACTGGAGGGGAGCAGAGTTTGGGCATATGACTTTGATTCCTAATGGTAAGAAGTGTTATTGTGGAAAATCTGGTTGTTTTGATGCTTACTGCTCGGCCTTACAGCTGGCAGATCAGGTAGGTGGAAAGTTAACGGAGTTTTTTAAAAGGCTACAAGAAGATGATGAGAAACTGATCAAGTCTTGGGATGATTACCTTATGCACTTATCCACAATGGTTCATAATCTTAGGATGACCTTTGATGGTGATATCATTATCGGTGGATATGTAGGAAGTTTTATAGAACCTTATTTACCAGAGTTAAGAAAAAGAGTATTTAACTTAGATCCATTTAAAATGAAGCCATCTTATATAAAGGCCTGTAAATATAAAGTGGAAGCATCTGCTTTAGGAGCAGCCCTTCATTATATTCATACATTTATTGAAAGTGTCTAATCTACATATCATATCATTTAAAAATAATTAAAAAAATTGAAATCAATGAAAACGTAGTATTATCTAGATCTATATTTAGTTTATATTACGTTTTTTTGATTCATATTTTTTAAGTTTTCATCTTTTTAAAATGTAGTCCTTTCATCATATATATAAGATAAATACCTTTCAAAACGTATATAGGGTATTGACAAAAACTTGTATAAGGTCTATTCTATAGATACTTTATTATATATATTAATAAAGTATAAAATAAAGAAGTTTATCTGAAAAGGATAGGTCATAAAATAAAAATGTAAATGGAGGAGAAGGATGATGGAAGGTATGATGAAAGTTGCAGTTATGAATGGAATTGAACAAATGGGATATGAAGACAGACCCATACCACAGCTAGAGCCACATGAGGTATTGGTTCAGCTAGAATACGTTGGTATTTGTGGAAGTGACATCCATTATTATGAGTCTGGAAGAATAGGAGACTACATGGTTCATCCACCTTTTGTATTAGGTCATGAACCAGGAGGTATTGTAGTAGAAGTAGGATCTCAAGTGTCTCATCTAAAAATAGGGGATAAGGTAGCATTAGAACCAGGAAAGACTTGTGGAACATGTAAGTTTTGTAAGGAAGGAAAATATAATTTATGCCCTGATGTTATCTTCTTTGCAACACCACCTGTTGATGGTGTTTTTCAGGAATATGTTGCTCATGATGCAGATCTATGTTTTAAATTACCTGAGAATATGAGTACTTTGGAGGGAGCATTAATTGAACCTTTATCTGTAGGTTTTCACGCAGCAAACCAAGGAATGGCTCAAGCTGGGCAGACAGCCGTAGTATTTGGTGCAGGTTGTATTGGATTAGTATCCATGATGGCACTAAAAGCGAAAGGGGTCTCTCAGGTTTATGTAGTAGATATTATCGAAAAACGTTTAGAAAAAGCATTAGAATTAGGAGCTACTGGAGTGATCAATGGTAAAACCGAGAATATCATTAAGAAAGCCAAAGAATATACCAATGGAAAAGGTTTTGATCTTGCAATTGAAACAGCTGGTAGTGAAATAACAGCCAATCAGGCCATATCTGTGGTTACAAAAGGATCTAATATTGTTTTTGTAGGATATGCAAAAAGTGGAATGATGAATTTAAATATGAGCCTGGCTCTTGATAAAGAACTTGATTTTAAAACTGTATTTCGTTATCGCCATATTTACCCTATGGCAATTGAGGCAGTAGAGACGGGAAAGATAAATCTAAAAGGTATTGTAACCAATATCTTCGAGTTCGATGATATCCAGAATGCCATGGATCAAAGTGTAAAAGATAAAATGAATATAGTAAAATCTGTAGTGAAAATAAAAAAATAAACAATAGATTTTTCATTCTAATATAGAGGACATTCTCATAAGATAATAATAACTAAAATTTGTGAGTGGAAATGATGCTGAATTATTTATGGGGATTTATGATGATTGCTGGTATTCTATGGGGAGCATTTACTGGGAATCTTGGAGCTGTAATAGAAGGGGCTTTATCATCGGCAGGTGAAGCAATTACTTTATGTATTACCATGCTTGGAGTGATGTCCTTATGGTCTGGGATTATGGAAATAGGTGAAAAATCAGGATTAATCAAAAGTATGACAAAAAGGATGGGTCCATTTTTATCCTTTATGTTTCCAGATGTTCCTAAAGGTCATAAAGCTAGAGAAGAGATCTCAACGAATATGATTGCCAATATATTAGGGCTTGGCTGGGCAGCTACTCCAGCAGGATTAAAAGCTATGAAGAGTTTGGAAGAATTAAATACGACACCAGGAGTAGCTAGTAACGCCATGTGTAATTTTCTAATTCTAAACATATCTTCCTTACAAATACTTCCTATTAATATGATTGCTTATCGAAGTCAGTATGGATCAGTGAATCCAGCTTCTATTATAGGGCCAGCAATACTAGCAACTTTGTTTTCTACCATAGTTGCAATTGCCTTTGCAAAAATCATGTCAGGGAGGAAGAAGTTATGATGAAACTTTTAATGTATATATCTGACTTTATGATTCCCTTCGTTATTTTTTATATTGTTGGATTAGGATTATTAATGAAGCGCCCTGTTTATGATGATTTTGTAAGAGGTGCTAAAGAAGGAGCAAAGACTGTTTACGGTATTATGCCAACTCTTGTAGGTCTGATGGTTGGAGTGGGAGTAATGAGAGCTTCTGGATTGCTTGATTTTATTGCAAATAGTTTAAAAGGGGTGGCTGGCTTGGTAAATATACCAGAGCCAGTTATTCCAGTCATTATAGTAAAGATGTTTTCCTCTTCTGCATCTACTGGTTTGGTACTTGATATTTTTAAGGAATTTGGTACGGATTCCCTCATTGGGCGCATGGTTTCTATTATGATGAGCTGCACAGAGACTATTTTTTATACTATGTCTGTGTATTTTATGACAGCAAAAGTTAAGAAGACTAGGTACACTTTAGCAGGAGCTTTAGTGGCAACACTGGCGGGAATTATAGCTAGTGTAGTATTAGGAAGGATGATGTGAGGTAAAAAAAATTAATTTTTTACCTCACATTTGTTGTATTTGCAACACACAAACGGGAAATCATATGCTATCATAAATATATCATACAACTTTGACGTTTTTACCAGAGAAAGGACGAAAAAATGGCAAACTATTTTAAAGCTTCTGATACCATTTATGATATAACAGAAAAATACCCTGAGACAATCGGTCTGTTTGTTTCTAACGGTTTTGAACATTTAAATGACCCAACCATGCGCAGTACCCTTGGAAAGAGTATTACTCTTGAAATGGCTTTATCCATGAGAAAGCTGAATCAAGAAATTTTCATAGAGAAGTTGGAAGAAGTCATTGAGCAAAATCTTCAAAGCTTCACCTCTGGTCTCACTCCTACAAAAAAGGAAGAGGGTGGGGATATTCGCATTGAAGGTGTACTTCCTTGCCCTATCCGTCTTCCTCTTTTAGAAAAATTCGAAGCCTGGATGGAATCCCAGAAAGATTCTATGGATTATAAGGTGGACTACCATTTAAAGTCTGCCAACTTAGGACTTGATGATGTAAAAGAACGGGTGATTGCCGCAGACGGTGATGCTGATGCTTTATCTGATCTTTACTTATCTGCAGGCTTTGATTTATTCTTTGATAAAGACTTGATGGGACGTTACAAAGAAGCTGGTGTATTTGAAGATCTCTCTGATATAGAGCAGATCAATCCTGATTTTGATCAGGATAGGATATCCTTAAAAGATCCAAAAAAACAGTATGCCATCATCGGCATTGTTCCAGCTATTTTTATGGTTAATACCAATGTTTTAGGTGACAGACCAATGCCTGAAAGCTGGGCAGATTTAATGAAGCCTGAGTTTGAAAATAGCATCAGCATGCCTATGAAGGATCTGGATATGTTCAACGCTTTTCTGCTTCATATCCACCGTTATTATGGAGATGAAGGCATTGAAAAGATGGGGAAAGCTCTTTTGCGCAGCATGCATCCAGCTCAGATGGTCAAGTCCCATATTTCCAGAGATGGAAATAAAGTTCCAGCTGTTACCATTTCTCCTTACTTCTTTGCTGCCATGGCAGATGAAAAAGGCCCTATGCGCCCAGTATGGCCAAAGGATGGAGCGATCATAAGCCCTATCTTCCTTCTGGCAAAGGGAAAGAACAAAGATAAGGTGAAACCTTTTGTGGATTTCCTCTATTCCAAAGAAATCGGCGAGATTCTTTCTTCTAACGGAAAGTTTCCTTCCACCAATCCGCTAGTAGATAATCACTTAAAACCAGAGCAGAATTTTATGTGGCTTGGCTGGGATTATATTCACAGCCATGACATTGGAGAATTGATTAAAACCACGGAAAAACTATTTTACCATGCTGCAGAAAAGGAGCTCTTATGAATTTGATTATATTTTCAGGCCCTCCCTCTTCAGGGAAGACCTCTGTGATTTTAAAAACCATCGCCTCCTTTCAAACCAGAAATATCAAGGTAGGCGTAGTGAAATTTGATTGTTTATATACAGATGATGATATTGCTTATGAAAAAGCTGGTATTCCAGTTAAAAAAGGTCTTTCTGGTGCTTTATGTCCGGATCACTTCTTCGCTTCTAATATCGAAGAGGTAGTAAATTGGGGCAACCAGGAAAAGCTAGATCTGCTCATTACCGAATCTGCTGGTCTTTGCAACCGCTGTTCACCTTATTTAAAAGAAATTAAGGGTGTCTGCGTCATTGACAACCTTTCAGGAATCAATACTCCGAAAAAAATTGGTCCTATGCTAAAGTCTGCTGACTTTGTAGTCATTACCAAGGGAGATATTGTGTCCCAGGCAGAACGTGAAGTCTTCGCTTCTTGCGTAAGCTCCGTCAATCCCCGTGCCGTTACCATGCACGTAAACGGTCTAACAGGCCAGGGAGCCTATGAGTTGGGAAGCCTTCTCTACGATGAAAATCAGAACATCGAATCGGTTCAGGGCATGCAACTTCGCTTCCCGATGCCTTCTGCTCTTTGCTCTTACTGTCTTGGGGAAACAAGAATCGGAGAAGCTTTTCAGATGGGAAATGTGAAAAAAATTAATTTGGGGGCGGATAAGACATGATAAACTTAACTTTAGATCAATTGCTTAAGGAATATCCCTTTGCCTCATCCTATTTCGAACAGAACAAGCTGGATCTTACAGGATACGGGGATAAGACTTTTCAGGAATATTTAGACCATTTTACAGAGGAAGAAGTAGAAGACCAGGCCATCGAAAAGGAAAAGCTTTTGGAAAATCTTCCTGTTTATATTGAACAGATGAAGGCATTTTTAGGGTTAGAAAAGGACAACCAGGTTCTGTCTTTAACCATATTGGCTGGACATGATAAATCTGGTGTTTCAGAAGGTTTTTCAGAGCTTACGGTGGAAACATCTCAGATCATTTCCATCGTAGGGCCTACAGGTTCTGGTAAAAGTCGCCTTCTGGCCGATATTGAATGGGCGGCGCAAAAGGATACACCTACGGGGCGCAGCATTTTAATCAACGGTAAAAAGCCTGATAATAAATGGCGTTTTTCTTCCAACAATAGGTTGGTGGCACAGCTTTCCCAGAATATGAACTTTGTTATGGATCTTACAGTAGAGGAATTTTTAAACATGCACGCTGTAAGCCGTCTCGTGGAAGATCCCCAGAGTGTCATCGATGAGATTATTCTTGCCGCTAACAATCTGGCAGGGGAAAAGTTTGATTTGAATACTCCTGTTACCAGTTTAAGTGGAGGGCAGTCTAGAGCTTTGATGATTGCAGATACTGCTATTTTAAGTTCCTCCCCTATTGTTCTCATTGATGAAATTGAAAATGCTGGAATTGATCGAAAAAAAGCTCTTGATCTTTTGGTTTCTTCTGACAAGATCGTTTTAATGGCAACTCATGATCCTCTTCTGGCTCTTATGGCCGATAGGCGGATCATTATAAAAAATGGAGGAATCAGTAAGGTGATGGATACCAGTGAGGAAGAAAAAGTCTTGCTGGAGGAACTTGAAAAAATGGATTCTCTTATACAGACAGCACGCCAAGAGCTTCGTAAGGGAAGCACTTTATCTACTGAGACATTGGAAATGAAAATATCATTGTAATATAAATAGGGATGTTCCTAAGATTGTTTCGCAATTTTGGGAGCATCCCTTTCACTTGAAAAAAGAGTTTTGAGAACATAATAGAAACTGTAAAAGATTTTAGATTCTATTACAACACATCATCAATTCTTCTTTTCTAATGATGATTTGAGGAAGAAGATGATATGCGCCAAAAACAACTATTAAAAGAAAAAGAATCCACAACCTCCTGCATTATGATATAATCATCTTTATACAGGAGGTTACATATGTTTCAGTTATTATTAGCAATTATTTATTTGGCATTTATCAGTTTGGGTTTGCCAGATTCTCTATTAGGTTCTGCATGGCCTACAATGTATCAGGAGTTTTCAGTTCCCATTTCCTATGCTGGTGGAATTTCTATGATCATAGCAGTTGGAACGATTATTTCCAGTTTGCAAAGTGCCCGTTTAACAAGGAAAATTGGTACGGGAAAGGTTACTGCAATCAGCGTGTTAATGACGGCTGTTGCATTATTTGGATTTTCTATAAGTCATTCATTTATTGAGCTGTGTTTATGGGCCATTCCATATGGTCTTGGTGCTGGATGTGTAGATGCAGCACTTAATAACTACGTTGCCCTTCATTACTCAAGCCGTCACATGAGCTGGTTACATTGCATGTGGGGAGTAGGTGCTTCTCTTGGTCCTTATATTATGGGATATGCATTGTTAAACGATGGAAGCTGGAACATGGGATACCGATATATTTCAATACTCCAGATTTTTTTGACAGCCGTATTACTGTTTAGTTTACCCCTGTGGAAAAAAAAACATGGAAATGAGGAAGATACTGCAACTATTGATTCAGCGGAAAGCAAGTTGCTCTCTTTAGGGCAGATTGTTAGAATTTCTGGTGCAAAATCGGTAATGGTAACTTTTTTTTGCTACTGTGCACTAGAGCAAACAACTGGACTTTGGGCCAGTAGCTATCTTGTATTAAACAGGGGGCTTACTTCTGAAACTGCAGCTAGTTTTGCTAGTTTGTTCTTTATTGGAATTACAGTAGGACGAGGTCTTTCAGGATTTCTAACAATGAAATTAAATGATTCACAAATGATAAGACTTGGGCAGGGATTTATCTTCATTGGAATCCTATTATTACTGGTACCAATGGGAAAAGAAACAGCATTATTGGGATTGATTTTAATAGGTCTTGGTTGTGCACCTATTTATCCATCGATCATTCACTCTACACCAGAAAATTTTGGCGCTGAAAAATCACAGGCAATGATAGGCGTGCAAATGGCGTCTGCCTACGTAGGAACCTGTCTGATGCCACCCGTATTTGGATTTATTGCCAATAATATTGGAGTACACTTGTTTCCTTTCTATTTATTTTTAATTTTAGCCCTTATGGTGATAATGCATGAAAGGCTGTTAAAGCAAACACGATAAAGCAAAAAGAACGATAAATGTTGTTTGAACAACATCAATATCGTTCTTTTTGTTTTATAATATTCAAGACCTCTATTTAGAATATTTTTAAATCAAAGGTATTTTTATGAAAGGTTAAGATACCTTCTTTTTCCATTAAACTTAGTTCATGAGAGAGCGCACTGCGATTGACGCATAAATAATCAGCCAATTGATTGCGGTTAAAAGGTATTTCAAAAGTAGTGTTGTTTTTTAATTTACTTTGTATGATTAAATAGGTAAGAATGCGATCTCTTAGTCTTTTTTTTGAAAGAACTTCTATTTTATGCAATTTTCGTATATTTTCATTAGAAATAAAATGAAGTAAATTTTGAGTAATCTGCATGCGAATAGGATCTGGCATAACACTAGGTTTTTCAATATAGGTATAAGAGAGGGTCCAGATGGAGGTATCCTCAGTAGCAAATACCGTATAGGGGCTGATTTTGCTAGGGGTACAGGCAATATCGGCACCGATAATATAGGTGGGCAATAACTTCTCTAAGTGAGATTGTGTACCATCTGTAAAAACTTTTGTAACGCATAATTCTCCAGTTAATACAAGGCCGATATAGTTATAATAGTCTCCTTCGTTGATTAACATTTCCCCTTTTACCAGTCGGCGAGTATGTCCATCTAACTGGGAGGAAAGAGAGAGTAATTCAGGTTCTGTAATATTAGCAAATAGTTTTGAAGTAGTGAGTAGTGATAAATTCTTTTTCATTTGTATTCTTACCAATCTTAGATTTTATCCAAATGATCATAGGATACTGGGGTGAATTGGAAATATTGTTAGGATTCCAAGGTACAAGGTGCGTAGTAATCCATAAGTACCCAGGATCAAGAAAGCAACCTTTTGCTCTTTTATCATAATATAAGATGATAAATTTAGCAATATATAGGATGAATCAAGGAAATTTAGATAGAAAGGAAGTCCATAAATTTGAGATTGTGGATAAGTATAAGGCAAACGTATGAAGATGTATAAAGAACCAAGTTTTGAGCCAACAAGGGAACAGATGCTAGAAATCTTAGAGGCTCATATGAAACAAATAACCAGAACAGAGATCATACCTA
The DNA here is from genome assembly GCA_018715425.1 of Candidatus Merdenecus merdavium. Taxonomy (GTDB): domain Bacteria; phylum Bacillota; class Clostridia; order Lachnospirales; family Lachnospiraceae; genus Merdenecus; species Merdenecus merdavium. The sequence continues at coordinate 11,420 of DVLR01000224.1, read as the reverse complement.
CCGTAGATGCCAATCAACGTATTTGTGCTGCTGATACGTATAATAGAAATATATTACCCAATAAACCCATTAGCGCATTTGATGGTATTTCCGTTAGGTTTGATGATTTTATCCATGGGATTCCTGATACGAGTAACTGGATAGAAGGAAACCAGTATGATTTTAGTAATACTGGAGTAGCTATAAAAGAGAAGTATGATACCGTCATTGCTATTGAAGATGTATCCTTTGACCAAGACGGAAAAATAAAGATACATGCATGTCCAAAGAATAAAGGAGATTACGTAGGGAAAATAGGTGGGCAAGTTGGAGAAAAGGAGATTATCGTATATAAGAATGAGGAGATTACGCCTTCTTTGATAGGAATATTAATATCTGCTGGAATTACAAAAGTATCTGTCTATGAAAAGCCAAGGGTTACCTTTTTGCCAACAGGAGATGAATTAGTTCCATGGGGATATCAGGTTCCACCAGGAAAGAATGTGGAATCTAATAGTTGGATGCTAGCAGCTTACATCAAAGAATGGGGTGGTATCCCTTTGGTAAATCCAATTATACCCGACCATATGGAATCTTTAAAGGAAGGAATTCAAGAAGCACTGAAACACTCTGATTTAGTCTTAATTTGTGCTGGTTCTTCAAAGGGTAGTAAAGATTATACTCTTCCTCTATTAGAAACTATGGGAGAAGTGTTGGTTCAAGAGTTAGGTCACGGTCCGGGAAAGCATTGTAGTTTGGCAAAGATATCAGGAAAATACGTCATAGGTTTACCTGGACCTCCAGGAGGAGCTGATTTAACCGCGAAACTATATGTAAAAGCGGCATTGTATCTCATGCTACATAAACCACTACCTGTATATGATACGGTGGAGGCTATCATAGAAGAAGAGATAAAAGGTCTTGGGATTGATTTTATATTTTTTATGAAGGTATCAATAAAAGAGGGGCAGTATTATGCTAAGACTGTTCCCCTTCATGGTGTTACAAGATCAAAGAGTTATCATGAGCAAAATGCTTATCTCTATGTTAAAAAAGGTGAAGTATTCAGTAAAAATAGTAAAGTATTCGTAGAGCTACAGTGTGAAAGAAATTTAATAGAGGAGGGGTGAGTGTGGAAGAAGTAAATAATATTCTTATGGAAGAATCTATATTTAAATTAAAAGAAGTCTTTGGAGAAGAATTAGAAAAGATCACCGTGGAAAGAGCTGTTTTTGGATTATTTTTTTCAGGAGTAAAACTATCAACAGGACATGGTGGACTTTGCTTTACTCCTATAAAAGAAATGCCAGAGGCTGTTTGCTGTCCTAGCTCTGCAAGGGCAATGCCATTATCTGGACGATTGAAGGGTCGATCTGTTCTAGCTTATTTAGATGATGTAAAATCGTCTAATCCTTTAAAGCGAACATTAGGGATCGCAGCATTAAATGCATTAAGCACCTATTACTGGGATTTATACCCTCCAAAAAATTATGAAATCATAATGGGAGAAGACGCCTTTGATCGTATCGACGTGAGTAAGTATAAAAAGTCTGTTGTAGTTGGTGCCTTGGTACCAATGTTAAAAAAGTTAACGAAAGCAGGAGCAGATTATAAAGTATTAGAAATGGACAATAGAACCTTAAAAGGGGATGAACTTTTACATTATGCACCAGCAGATGATGGGAAAAAATACGTTCCAGACGCAGATTTACTTGTGATTACTGGAGTTACTATTTTAAATAATACCCTTCCAGACTTACTTAAAATGGCAAAGGATGATGCACACATCATTGTAACTGGACCTACAGCAAGTATGATACCAGATGCTTTCTTTGAAAGGGGAGTGACTCTGCTAGGTGGAATCATTGTTACAAAACCAGATGAATTGCTTGATCTTATTAGCGAAGGGGGATCAGGATACCACTTCTTTGGAAAATCGGCAGAACGAACCATTGTTAGAAAGGTAGCTCCATAATGTATGAAACAGCAAAAAAACATTTTTGGATGAAGTGGATGTTTCTATTCATCCTTACTATTACAGTATTTTTTCTATCCTTTATGATTGGCCGATATCCCATTGCACCTAAAACGGTAGTTGATATCATCCTTTCAAAAATTGTACCTATCAAACCCTACTGGGATTCTACGGTAGAAATGGTAGTCTTGCAAGTGCGTTTACCTCGCATTTTATTAGCCATTATGGTTGGCGGTGCCTTATCTATTTCAGGGGCATCTTACCAAACTTTATTTAAAAATCCAATGGTTTCGCCAGATATTTTAGGGGTATCTGCAGGTGCTGGATTTGGGGCTGCCCTAGCCATGTTAAGAGATGGAAACTGGATAGAAATCCAAAGTTCCGCCTTGGTTTTTGGTTTACTAGCGGTGGCTCTTACCTATCTTTTAGGAAGTGTATATGGAAAACAGGAATTAACAGTATTGGTATTATCTGGCGTTGTCGTATCAAGTTTATTTCAGGCTCTTTTATCAGTGGTAAAGACTTTGGCTGATACGGACAATCAATTACCTTCCATTACATTTTGGCTCATGGGTGGGCTAAGTAAAGGATCTAACCGAGATGTTTTGATTATGTTACCTGCATTAATAGTATCGTTGGTTTTATTATTTATCTTTAGAAATAAGATTGATGTATTAGCAGCAGGAGAAGATGAGGCGACAGCTATGGGGGTCAACGTCAAATTAGTAAAGCTTGTGGTGGTGGTTTGTTCTACATTAATTACGGTGGTATCTGTTAGTATTTGTGGAATTGTGGGATGGGTTGGTATGGTCATTCCTCATATTGCAAGATTAATTACAGGTGCTAACTTTGGTAAATTATCTTCCCTTTCGTTTTTAATCGGAGGTGTCTTTTTATTACTCATAGACAATATGATTCGAGGAATAGAAGGAGTGGATTTACCCCTAGGGGTGCTAACGGCACTGATAGGAACACCAGTCTTTGCTTTTTTACTAGTCCGTGTGAAACGGGGGTGGAAATAGTGTTAGAGATTAATAAGATAGAATTTTCATATAAGGGTAAAAAACCTACATTAAAGGATATTTCATTTACTTTAGATCAAGGAGAATGCTTGTGTTTACTAGGACCAAATGGAACTGGAAAATCCACCTTGCTCCGTTGTATCTTGCAGTTTTTGAAGCCCCAAAAGGGTGATATTTTAGTCAATGGAAAGGATATTCAAAAGTTGCCAGCCATAAAAAGGGCTAGACATTTAGCTTACGTTTCCCAATCTTCTGATGTAACATTTCCATACAGAGTTTATGAGGTCATCCAAATGGGAAGGACTCCATATTTAAATTTTGGTGCACCACTTTCTAAGAATGATCTTAAAATCGTTCATGAAGTCATAGAAAAACTGGATTTAGGTCATATGGAACATGCTTTTTTTCATGAGTTGAGTGGCGGAGAAAAACAAATGGTATTAATAGCAAGAGCTTTGGCACAGCAAGCAGATTATCTAATTATGGACGAGCCAACAGCGAATCTAGATTATAGTAATCAAATTAAGATTTTGAACATGATAAAAGGTTTATCAAAAGATGGATATGGAATTTTGATGACATCTCATTTTCCAGATCACGGTTTTTTAGCATGTAACAAGGCTTTGCTAATGAAAGAGGGACTTGTGATGGAATATGGAGAACCAGAGAAAGTGATAACCAGTGATAGTTTATCCAGACTTTATCACGTACCAGTTGCAGTAGCAACGACTGAAATCAACAATAATAAGGTGATACAAATAAAAAAGGTTTGTGTTCCTATTATGTAATCATTGGATATTAGAATGATTTTAAATAGTTTAGAAAAAGGAGATTATGATGAAAAAGAAAGTAGTATTATTATTCGTGTTAGCAATGACAGCAACATCAGTATTTGGGGCATGTTCTCCAAAGGCTGATAATGGAAAAGAGACTCAAGGAATACAAACAGAACATCAAGTAGAGTCAGAAAGCAAGGAAGAAACGAAGGAAGCCGAGACTGCAAAAGAAGAAACAGATAGCAGTGAATCCCATAATGCACAAATTGTATCAGATGGTACGGTGACGGTTACAGATATGAATGGAAGGGAAGTAACATTACCAGAAAATATTGAATCCATCGCAACTTTTGGTTCCATTGGTGTAATCAATGCCTTTGTGGAACTTATGGGTGAAGGAGATAAAATCTGTAATCAAATGACTGCTAATTTTACTAAATCAGATAAGTGGAAGATGCAGTATGAATTTGCGCCTCAAATAAAAGATGCGCCATTATTTCAAAATGCAGATGGAGAGATTTTAATTGAAGAAGTCTTAAAAGTCAAACCAGACTTATGTCTCGTTATGAGTAAGGATCTTATTGAACCATTAGAATCAAGTGGTTTAAATGTGGTTTATTTTGAATGGAAACAAACGGAAGATGTAAAAACAGCTGTAACTCTAATGGGAGATGCATTGGGTAAACAAGATATAGCAGAAGATTATATCAAATTTTTTGATGAAACAGTGGCAAGTGTTGAAGAACTTACAAAGGACTTAGAGGAAGGAGATAAGAAAAAAGTTATCTATGGAAATATTGAAAAATTTAATCAGCCTCACGTGATTGCTGAATGGTGGATTGCTGCAGCAGGAGGAATCAGCGTAACAGATGATGGAAGAACAAGTGGAGATAGTTATGAATATACAATCGAAGATCTTTTGCTTTGGAATCCAGAAGTTATGTTTGTAATGGATCAAGCTGCTATGGAAGAAATTAAGAGTGATTCTAAATTAGCAGAAATAACCGCGGTAAAAGAAGAAAAAATTTATAGTGTTCCAACAGTTGCTCATGTTTGGGGCAATAGAACGGTGGAGCAGCCATTAACAGTACTCTGGGCAGCAAACAAAATATATCCAGACTTAGTGACGGAAGATATGTTATCAGAAAAAATTGCTTATTTCTATAGCCATTTCTTCCAGTATGATTTATCAGAGGAACAAATATCTCAGATGATCGGATAAAGACTTATAGTTGCATTCCTAGATAAATACGATATAATGCAAAGTATAGACTGTTTATCATAAGGGAAAATTAGATTGGTATGATCATCCTATTCATGCACTAGTTAACCTGATTATATGAACAAGAAAGAAAAGAGGATAACTATGGATATGCAAGAGAGAATGAAAAAAGGACTCATTTACGATCCTGGTGAAGGAAGTATTGTTGAAGAACAGACAAAATGCTTAGAACTACTCTATGATTATAATGCAACAAGACCATCTGAATCTCAGAAAAGAACAACATTATTAAAAGAGATGTTTGGGAAGATCGGCGAAGGATGCTACATAGAACCACCCTTACATTCAAACTGGGGTGGACGTAACGTATATTTTGGAAAAGGAGTATATGCAAATTTCAACTTAACGTTGGTAGATGATACTGACATTATGGTTGGAGATCACGTGATGTTTGGACCAAATGTAACCATAGCAACAGCAGGTCATCCAGTTTTACCATCCTTAAGATTAAAAGCTTTACAGTTTAATTTACCAGTAAAAATCGGTAATAATGTATGGATCGGAGCTGGAGTAGTGGTCTTACCAGGTGTAACCATAGGAGATAATACGGTTATTGGAGCTGGCAGTATTGTAACAAAGGATATTCCAGCAAACGTTGTAGCAGTAGGGAATCCCTGTAAGGTTTTGCGTTCTATTGGTGAACATGATCAAAAATATTACTATAGAGATAGAAAAATAGATATAGAAATTTAAGAGTAGTAATAGAGATATACCATATAAATAAAACAATTACTATACAAGAGGAGGATTTATGGGCTGGATTAAAAATGTACGTTTAGAAACGGGAAGACAAGTCACTTCAAAGGGAGATAAAGTAACGATTACAAAACCATTTTCTATTTTAGTAGAGAATGGTTTGATTCAGGAGATTACAGAGCAACTACCAGAGAATGTATCAGAAGTAGTGGATGCTAGGAACTATTTAGCATTACCATCTTTAAAGGACCAACATATTCATTTAGATAAAGGGCATTATGGTGGGGCATGGCATGCCGTAGTCCCAATGAACGGCGTCGCAGATAGAATCAAAGAGGAAGAGGGATTTTTAATAGACTTCCTAAAAGATACACCTAAAAAAGCACAGGCATTGATTGATTTAATTACTGGAAAAGGTGCAACCTTTTTAAGGGTACAAGTAAATGTTGACCCAGTTAGTGAATTAAAGTATCTATATCTGATTCAAGAGGTATTGGAAAAGAATCGCCATAAGTTAGATTATGAGCTAGTGGTTTTTCCACAACATGGAACTTTAGCTACAGAGAAACTAGGGCTATTAAGCAAAGCTTTAGAAGTAGATGGAGTTGGAGTTTTAGGGGGATTAGATCCAGCTAGCATTGATCAAGATATTGAAAAATCCTTAACAACAACTTTCCGTCTAGCCAAGAAGTATAATAAGGAAATTGATATTCATCTTCACGATGGTGGAAGTTTAGGGATATTCCAAATCAATCGTATTATAGATTATACCTTAGCAGAGAAAATGGAAGGTAAGGTACAGATAAGCCATGCTTTTTCTCTAGCAGATATTGAAGGAACACAGTTGGATACTGTACTCCATGGACTTAAAACAGCTGGCATTGCTATTAATACCACCGTTCCTATTGATATAAAAGCCCTTCCTATTCCAGATCTTCTAAAACATGGAGTAAAAGTACATGTAATAAATGATAATATTAATGACCACTGGAGTCCTTTTGGGACGGGAGATTTGGTTGAAAGAGCAAGTAGGGCGGCAGAGGTTTTTTCCATGACGGATGAAGTTTCCTTGTCCAAGGCCTTAGGGCTTATTACCAAGGGAGTGACACCTTTAGATGAATCAGACAGGCAAGTATGGCCTAAAGTGGGAGATCCAGCAGATTTCTTATTTACGAAGTCTGAAAGCAGCGCTCATTTAATTGGAAGAGTTTGTGAAGAACGTGTAGTATTTTTTAAAGGGAAGCAAGTTAGTGGAAAATTTTATTAATGTTTAAAGTTAAAAGAATTACCATACAAAAAGAACTAGGAGATATCTTAAGGTATCTCCTAGTTCTATTTGTGCATCTTATCAAAGGTCTTTTTTAAAATCCGATATATCCTTTTAAAAGCTCATAGGTATTTTCAATTCCTTTTCGATGAGTTCTTTCCATACCATGAGATGCATGTACACCTTGTCCAATCAAGGCACCTTTCATATTATTGCCACCCCTAAGAGCAGCAGAAACATCAGAGCCATAATGAGGGAAGATATCAACGGCATAGTCTAAGTTCTTTTCTTTTGCAATTGCGATTAGTTTATTGGTCATATCATAATCATATGGACCACTAGAATCAAGAGCACAGATAGAAACCTTATATTCGTCTCCACTTAAATCATCTCCAATAGCGCCCATATCTATAGCTAAAAATTCTGTAATATCATGAGGAAGATAAGAAGAACCATGACCTACTTCTTCGTAGTTACTAATAACTATTTTTAAGGATTTATAAGGTACAAAGGATTTCTCTTTCATTTCTTTTAAAAGTCCTAATAAGATTGCAACAGAGGCTTTATCATCAATATGTCTTGATTTTATAAAACCACTTTTGGTATAAGAAAAACAAGGATCAAAGCTAATAAAATCTCCTGGTGAAATATCTAGAGCCATGACATCTTCTTTGTTTCTAACTTCTTCATCGATACGAATTTCCATATTTTTTGGTATACGTTCCTGTGTTCTGGAGTCATCATAAGTATGAACAGAAGGCATAGTAGTAAGGATGGTACCAGTAAACGTTTTACCAGTCCTTGTATGGAGCTGGCAATAAGCTCCTTCAATACTTTCCATCATAAAACCACCTACAGGTACAAGAGTTAATGTTCCCCTTGGTGTAATAGATCGAACCATAGCACCTAGAGTATCAATATGAGCACTTAGACCTAAGCATTCTTTAGTAGCACCAGGAACTTCAATAATGAAACCACCTTTTTGGTTTTTACTAAATGGATATCCTAAATTTTTTACCATATCTTCCACATAAGCAATGGCTTGATGAGTATAGCCTGTTGGGCTAGGGATATTAGCGAGCTCTCCAAAGATACGAATGATATCATCAACTTGTTGTTTCATATGTTAAACCTTCTTTCTTAATATAATATTTCTACGAGAAAAATCTTATAGATTCTAAAAGTATTTTACTTAATCCTATGCAATAAACTTTCGTATTTATTTGTTCATCAAAGTTATGCTAACATGATGAAAGAAAAAATACAATCATCAAATGGAAAGAATGGAAGAAGATATTTTTAAATATGGTTTTAATGTTAAGAAAATCTATAATACCTTAGTGTATAACAATCTTGATATTTACCAAGTCTATGGAACCTACTATTCAGCTTTAGGAGATGATGAAAAAGATCTTCTACAAGCTCTTTTTTTAGTTTAGCACAGGATGTAAGGAAAAAAAGTAGGTGATAGATTTATTTAAAAATAGGATAAATGAGATCGCAAAGAAATTGAAAGACTTATTGTAAGAGTAATCATAACTTTTACAGTGTTTTAATATGTGTGTTAGACATGGCACGAATCTAGCTAGTGAAAGTCTAGCCACGGGTATTTACCGCCAAGTGTAGCCAACCACAAGTTGGTGTCAGTAATGGCATGGATGGAGGAAACAAACAAATGCATTAAATAATATTGCAAAAACAATAAATATATTGTATTATATAAGAAAGGTTACTTAAAGTATATAGGGATTCTGAAAGTAGAGAAATAGGATGGAGAAATACAGAGAAATGGACGAATCATCATTCATTTAGAGTAAATCCGTTCAAAAAGATACCATAAAATGATATAATAAAGGAAAGGTAAAAGTGTATGAAAAAAGAAAACAAAAAACCCTTATTATCACCGAAATCTGACTTGATTTTTAAACTCATCTTTGGTGATCGTAAAAACATTGATATTTTATCTGATTTGCTACAAGCCGTTTTAGATTTACCTAAGGAGGAGCTACTGGAAATCACCATCGTTGATCCCCATTTGCATCCAGAATCACCTGACAATAAATTAGGGATTTTAGATTTAAAATTACATACGAAGAGTCATAAGAGGATCAATGTAGAAATACAAGTTTTACGGGATCCTCATATGAGGCAACGTGTTGTATATTACAATTCTAAAATGGTGGTAGAGCAACTTTCAAAAGGGGATAGATATGGGGAATTAAATCCGTCTATTAGTATCATTATTTTAGACTATTGTTTGATTAAGGAAAATGATGTTTATCATAATAAATATCAACTTTACGATAGGAAAACACATTCTACATTTACAGACATGGTAGAAATAAATACACTTGAATTACCAAAGCTACCAACCGAGCCCCAACGCACAAAGTTATGGGAATGGCTCACATTCTTTGTAGCCAGTAAAGAGGAGGAATTTGATATGATATCACAAGAGAATCCGATGATAAAAAAAGCCGTAGGAGTTTTAAAGGAATTAAGCGAAGATGAAAGAACGAGATTATTAGAAGAAGCAAGAGAAAAAGCAAGGAAAGATGAAGCTTCCCGTTATGAAGGAGCACTTGAAATAGGTAGAGAAGAAGGAAGAGTAGAAGGAAGAAAAGAAGGTAGAAAAGAAGGTAGAGAAGAAGGAAAAAAAGAAGGTAGAGTAGAAGAGAGATATAACATTGCAAAAAAAATGAAAGATCAAGGAATAAATATGGATATCATTGAAAGTGTAACGGGATTATCTAAAGAAGAGCTTGAAACTATATAATCTGCTTGAATTACCAAAGCTACCAACTGAGCCCCAACGCACAAAGTTATGGGAATGGCTCACATTCTTTGTAGACAGTAAAGATGAAATGTTTTTTTATAGATGTCGTACTAAAGTAATGTTTACAGTAATATCAAAGGATTCATCATTGGGATCATTAAAAATACCAACGAAGCCTTTGGAATGAACATCTTTTGTACAGAAGAGGAGGAATTTGATATGAGAGTTATAGAGTTTCAGCCGTTAGATCATAAAGAGGCTCAAGTCACAGGTTACTTAAGAACAATTATTAAGGAACAGCAGAATAGGAAAAAATGTTATCCAGCAATTGTTATTTGTCCAGGTGGCGGATACGAGATGGTATCGGAGCGAGAGGCGGAGCCTGTGGCTTATGAATATATGGCAGCAGGTTATCATGTATTTATTTTGCGTTATAGTATCAGACCAAAGGCTGGTGATTTTAGACCGTTAATGGAACTTGCCAATACGGTGGAGAAGATTAGAAAAAACGCTAGAGAGTGGAAGGTAGATCCTGACTGTATTGCAGTATGTGGCTTTTCGGCAGGAGGCCATTTAGCAGCATCTCTTGGTACCTTGGCTCATAATGAGGCATTTATAAAAGCATACGGTAAGAACCATGGGTTCTATCCAAATGCAATGGTTTTAAGTTACCCTGTTATTACGGCTGATGAATATGCTCATATAGGATCTATAGAAAATGCAAGTGGAAACAAAAAAGGAACAGAAGAATATAAATTCTTCGGTTTAGATCATCACGTAACAAAAGATACTTGTCCAGTCTTTTTATGGCACACATCCGAAGATGATTGTGTACCAGTAGAAAATAGTTTAGCTATGGCAAGAGCCTTATCAAAGGAAAAGATACCTTATGAACTTCATGTTTTTCCTCATGGAGGGCATGGTATGTCTGTTTGTACAGAGGAGGTAGGAGTAAAGAGTCCATATAATCAACGATGGATGAAATGGAGTATAGAATGGTTAAACCAATTGTTTGGTTATCAGAAATAATTGTAGATTTAGAAGGATTTCTTACTCAAGATATAAAAAAATAAGACGCCATTGCCAGTAGATCTATGATATTGGTAGTGGCGTCGGCTATTTCATACACCTTTAACATGGAATTGACTAAGGATTCCTTAGAGTGGTTCATGTGAACATGATGGACATAAGAATAAAGGTTTTCTTCAATCAAATCTATGATTCAAAAATCCATGATTCTAGCATTGGAGGGAAAAGAAAGATTTATAAAAAATTAAAAACTCAGTTCATCTGTTTTCGTTCATACTTTTCAAAAACTCTCTGAAATAAAAATGAATTACAGTAAGCGATAAAGGCAAATCCGATGAAAATCATGAAAATCCTCATTTGAGAAAGAAAAAAACAAAGTCCCACGGTGACACCATGAATTCCTAATAAAGCTAGAGTATAACCTCTATTTTCCATGGCGATTCCAAAGGAATTTTTTAATGTGTTTTTCAATGTATTTTCATACCTAGCCATGAGCGGAAATGCATATATGATCATAATTGTTAAAATAAGAGCTAATAGTGTCATCAATAGGAAGACGAAGTTAGCAAAAATTGTCCCCAAAGAACCCCAAAAAAACAAATTGAAAAGAACAACAAA
>DVLR01000223.1 GCA_018715425.1 Candidatus Merdenecus merdavium | reverse complement strand
TCGAGAAACTATTATTTCTAATATACTCTTGCATCTGCATCAGTTCATCTTCTGAAAATCCATAAGTTTTATAAATTTGATTTTCAGGTAATTTACCATCTGCAAAATCAAACCCATTATTATTAGGACGTTCAAAATGAAAAGTTATAAATTCAAATCCATTTTTATCTTCTTCAATATCAGTAAATGTAAGAACATTTTCGTCAATGGCACTATAATAGTGTCTCATATATTCTACGCTTTCTATTTGATAAAATATTTATAGTCATATTGTATCACTGAAAAGAAAAAGGAGCAACCAAATTAATGGTTACTCCCCTTGTTAATTATACCATGATACAAACTTCAATTGTTATATCATCCCATTGGTTGCAACGTAAATATCTTCCACAACTCTTTCTGTATGCTCTTGCATCTTCAAATGGGATGATAAATATATAGTTATAAATTCGCCTACTTTTGTACCAGTGCTGCCTGTGCTGCTGCAAGTTTAGCAATTGGAACACGGAAAGGTGAACAAGAAACGTAGTTTAAACCAATGTTATGGCAGAATTCGATGGTAGATGGATCTCCACCGTGTTCACCACAAATACCTAATTTAAGGTTTGATTTAGTAGAACGTCCTTTTTCAACGGCCATTTTCACAAGTTGTCCCACACCTGCTTGATCAAGTCTTGCAAATGGATCTGATTCATAGATTTTTTCTTTGTAGTAAGAATCTAAGAATTTACCAGCATCATCACGTGAGAAACCAAAGGTCATCTGAGTTAAGTCGTTGGTTCCAAATGAGAAGAAGTCAGCTTCTTCAGCAATCTCATTAGCTAATAAACAAGCTCTTGGGATTTCAATCATGGTACCAATATGGTATTCGATGTCAGATCCTTTTTCAGCTTTCACAGCTTCTGCTGTTTCTACTACTACAGCTCTAACAAATTGTAATTCCTTCTTTTCTCCAACGAGTGGAATCATGATTTCAGGAATAACATCAAATCCTTTTTCACTCTTCACTTCAATTGCAGCTTCCATAACAGCTCTTGTCTGCATCTTAGCAATTTCTGGATAAGTAACTGCAAGACGACAACCTCTGTGTCCCATCATTGGGTTGAATTCATGTAAGCTATCACATGTAGCTTTAACTTCTTCTACACTAAGGTTCATTTCTTCTGCCAATTCAACAATATCAGCTTCATGTGTAGGAATGAATTCATGTAGAGGTGGATCAAGGAAACGAATAGTAACCGCTTTGCCTTCCATTACCTCAAAGAGTCCTTTAAAGTCACCTTTTTGGAAAGGAATCAATTCATTAAGAGCAGCTTCTCTAGCTTCAACTGTTTTAGAAAGAATCATCTTTCTGATCTTTTTAATTCTATCGCCTTCAAAGAACATATGCTCTGTACGGCAAAGTCCAATACCTTCTGCTCCTAATGCAATTGCATTTTTAGCGTCAGCAGGACTATCAGCATTTGTTCTAATACTTAAGGTTCTGAATTTATCAGCCCATTCCATTACTCTTCCGAAGTTTCCATCTACAGATGCTTCTACTGTTTTAATATCGCCTAAATAGATATTACCTGTAGAACCATCTAAAGAGATGTAATCTCCTTCTTTAATTGTTTCGCCACCTAATTCAAAATATCCTGCTTCTTCATCGATTTTGATTTCTCCACAACCAGATACACAACAAGTACCCATACCACGGGCAACCACTGCTGCGTGACTTGTCATACCACCACGTACAGTTAAGATACCTTGAGATGCATGCATACCTTCGATATCTTCTGGAGAAGTTTCAAGACGAACTAAAATGACTCTTTCTCCTTTTTCAGCTGCCGCTTTAGCTGTATCTGCTGTAAAGTAAACTTTACCTGCTGCAGCGCCTGGAGATGCTGGAAGAGCAGATCCTAATACTTTACCTGCTTTAAGAGCTGCTGTATCGAATGTAGGGTGAAGTAATTGATCTAAAGACTTAGCTTCAAGTCTTGCAATAGCTGTTTCTTCTGTGATTTTGCCTTCATCTACTAAATCACAAGCAATGTTAATTGCAGCTTGTGCTGTTCTCTTACCGCTACGAGTCTGTAAGATGTATAGTTTACCTTCTTGAATGGTAAACTCCATATCCTGCATATCTGCATAGTGATCTTCTAATCTATGAGCAATATCCATAAATTCTTTGTAGCATTCTGGAAGATCTTCTTCTAATTTTGTAATTGGTTGAGGTGTTCTAATACCTGCAACAACATCTTCACCTTGAGCATTGATTAAGTATTCACCATAAATTCCGTTCTCACCAGTAGATGGATTTCGAGTAAAGGCAACACCCGTTCCAGAGGTTTCACCCATATTACCAAATACCATTGCTTGAACGTTGACTGCTGTACCCCAATCTCCAGGAATATCGTTCATTCTTCTATAAACGATAGCACGTGGATTGTCCCAAGAACGGAATACTGCTGTTACAGCTCCCATTAATTGTTCTTTCGCATCTTGAGGGAAGTCTTTTCCTTCTTCTTTTTTATATAATTCTTTAAATTTAACAATGATTTCTTTTAAATCTTCTGCTGTAAGATCTGTATCTAACGTATAACCTTTTGCTTCTTTAACGCCTTCTAAGATTTCATCGAATTTAGTTTTGCTAATTTCCATAACAACGTCAGAATACATTTGGATAAATCTTCTGTAAGAATCATAAGCAAATCTTGGGTTTCCAGTTTTGTTTGCAAATCCTTCTACAGCTTCGTCATTTAATCCTAAGTTAAGAATGGTATCCATCATACCTGGCATAGAAGCTCTAGCTCCTGAACGTACAGATACTAAAAGTGGATCTGCATTGTCACCAAATTTTTTATCTTGGATTTTTTCTAATTCTGCTATTGCATCGAAGATTTGAACTTGAATTTCTTCTGTGATTTTTTTACCGCTGTTGTAATAATCTGTGCAAGCTTCAGTTGTTACAGTAAAACCCTGAGGGATTGGAAGTCCTAAATTAGTCATTTCTGCCAAGTTAGCACCTTTTCCACCAAGAAGGTTTTTCATACTTGCATCGCCTTCTTTAAATAAGTAAACCCATTTTGACATTTAATAATTCCTCCTAAATGATATTATATATTTAGTATAGAATTCCTCCACATGTATTTTTTAAAACTATCCCATTGTGAGTTAATTCCATAGTAAAAACATGACCCGCGAATACCTTCGCCCACAAATTATTTTAACATACTTGACAACCAAGTCAAGACCAATCGTTAATTTTCTATCTAATTAAAGACGTTCATTGACAAATGAGTCGTTAAATGATAAACTTTATCCAAATCTTGTGTTAATAGGTGCTTATCTTACGGGATAAGAGAATAGGAAAGTTGGATGAAAACTCCACACGGTCCCGCCGCTGTATTAGGAAATGGATGATCATTGAAGCCACTGGAAACGGGAAGGTAGATCATCGAAATCGCCTTAAGTCAGAAGACCTGCCTATTAATAGACATCACACATAGTTACGAACGATAGCTGGGTGTAAAATAGACTTCTCCTTTAGAGGTAACCTATTTTATATACATATCAATCATAAAAAGCTCTTATTAAGAAGAGTTTTCTTTGATTCGCAGACATTGGTAAATAGAAATGTTATCATTTCTTATTTATCTTTAGCTATCTGTGTAAAAACCAGCCTATCAAACGATGGGTTGTTTTTTTTCATGGAAATATATCATAGGTAAAAGTCGAAATAAGATTGAATCGTTCTATAACACATTATAGAAAGAGAGGAATTGTTGTTATGAATGTAAAACAACGCAAACGAGTTCTTGGAACTGCCGTCTTTGCATTAATGCTTGGCATTGTACCAAGTTCTTTTGCAATGCACATTATGGAGGGTGCATTGCCACCAAAATACTGCATCGCATGGGGAGTCTTATGTATCCCTTTTGTTCTTGCAGGTTATTATTCAATCAGTAAAGTTTTAAAAGAACACAGAAAAACACTACTCATATTGGCTATGGCTGGAGCCTATGCTTTTGTATTATCAGCCCTGAAACTTCCAAGTGTCACGGGAAGTAGCTCACATATGACTGGTACGGGCTTAGGTGCCATTTTATTCGGGCCTGCAGCCATGAGTATCCTAGGATTATTAGTTCTTGTTTTTCAGGCTCTTTTACTAGCTCATGGTGGTCTTACTACTTTAGGTGCCAACGTTTTTTCTATGGCCATTGCAGGTCCTTTTTTAACCTATGGCATCTACAAACTTTTACAAAAGATAAAAGCACCAAAATACGTTTCAATATTTATAGCTGCTTTTCTTGGTGACTTATTTACATACTGTATTACCTC
This sequence comes from Candidatus Merdenecus merdavium, assembly GCA_018715425.1. GTDB lineage: Bacteria > Bacillota > Clostridia > Lachnospirales > Lachnospiraceae > Merdenecus > Merdenecus merdavium. The sequence continues at coordinate 4,372 of DVLR01000223.1, read as the reverse complement.
TTTCCAACTTGGCATGGCTTATCCTGCCGAAACTGGTGGAGTATTTGCTGCCGTTTTAAAATTTTTAAGTATCTTTGCTCTTACCCAAATCCCTCTGGCTATTATAGAAGGCATCTTGACGGTTATTGTTTTAATGATGCTAGAATCTTATGCCAGATCAGAATTAACAGATTTAGGATATTTTAAAGGGGGAATGAATCATGTCAAGTAAAGGAAAAACAATCATTATTTTACTTCTTATCTGCGTTATTATTGCGATCATCCCACTAGCAATCATTAAAAACTCAGAGTTTGGAGGAGCCGATGGAGAAGCCTTTGATGCCATCACAGAAATGGATCCTAATTTCGAACCCTGGGCCGATCCACTATTGGAACCACCTGGTGGCGAGACTGAATCACTGCTCTTTTGCCTTCAAGCGGCCATTGGAGCTGGTATCTTTGGCTATGGAGTTGGTGTATTAAAACAACGAAATAAAAAAGAAAAGACGGCCATATAGCAGAAAGGAGAACCAGTGGATGCTTACCATTGACAAACTGTGTTATACTTCAAAATTAAGATCCATTCATACTGACTTAAAAATGATCTATGCTATTCTTACGATCATTGTTTGTATTTCCGTAAGGTCCATGGTGGTATCCATCCTGATCTTATTGGTTAGTAGTTGGCTAACGGTATCGAAAGGTGGAATACCGTTAGCTAAATATTTAAAACTTTTATTCGTTCCCATTGTTTTTATTACCTTAAGTTTTATAGCTATCATCATATCCTTATCACCACAGCCTTTATCTTGGATATCCTTCCCGCTGGGTAAGTATTACCTGACAACCTCTTACGTTAACCTATTAGAAGGCTTACGATTTATTCTAATATCCTTAAGTAGCGTTTCCTGCCTTTACTTTATAGCTTTATCAACACCAGTAACCGATCTACTCATGGCACTTAAGAGGTGGCACATACCTGGAATACTGATTGAATTAATGTTATTGATGTATCGTTTCATCTTCCACTTATTAGATATAGCGAATACCTTAAATAATGCTAGAAAATCTAGACTTGGAAACAAAAACTATCCAACAAATTTAAAAACTTTTGGTATTTTACTTTCTAATTTACTTATTTTAGCTTTTAAATATACATCACACTTATATGATGGAATGGAGTCCAGATGTTACAATGGACAGATCCTTTTACTTGAAGAAGAAAAGGTATTAGAGAAAAGATGGATCCTTTATCTGATTTTATACGAAATCTTCCTGTTGATCATCTCTCAAATCATGAAAAAGCTATAGAAAGGAGGGGCTCCACTTATGAAAGAATCACTGATTCAAGTGAAAAACCTATCGTTTTCTTACGAAGATGGACACCAAGCTCTTAATCATCTGAATCTAAATATTAATAAAGGTGAAAAACTAGCTATTATGGGTGCTAATGGCTCTGGAAAATCCACCTTTTTCTTATGTCTTAATGGTATTCACAAACCTCAAGAGGGACAACTTTTATTTCACAATAGTCCCATAGACTACTCTAGAAAAGGGCTTTTGAAGCTAAGAGAAAAAATCGGTATTGTATTTCAAGACCCAAATCACCAATTGTTTGCCTCTAATGTTTATCAAGAAATTGCTTTTGGACCTTTAAATCTAGGTGTTTCTGCTACAGATGCTAAAATAGCTGTGGATCAAATCATGGAGGAATTAGAAATCACTCCTTTTAAAGACCGACCTACTCACTTTTTAAGCGGTGGACAGAAAAAGATTGTATCCATTGCCGACGTTCTAGTCATGAATCCAGATGTAGTGATTTTTGATGAACCTACTGCTGCTCTGGATCCAAAGCATGTTTCCATTGTAAACCAACTGATTGAACAAATTCATCAAAAAGGGATCACCGTTGTGATCTCTACTCACGATGTAGATTACGCTTATGAATTTGCTGACAGGGTTGCACTCTTCCATAAAGGTCAAATCCTAAGCACAGGAACACCGGAAAAGATCTTCTCCGATCAGCAGCTACTAAAAAAAACAAACCTTCATATGCCATCTGTCCTTTCGTTTTACCAAACCTTATGTGAACACGGCATTCTAGACTCTGACCTCCCTCTTCCTAAAACCATGGATGATGTTGGCGAGTATCTAAAAAGAACTCCTTAACGTACACTTTTTAGAAAAAAGTATTAAAAAAGATTATAGAAAAAAGGTTGCTCTTCATTGATAGGAGCAACCTTTTCCTTTTACATTCTAGTAAGTAAATTTCTTTTCGAAATAACCTTTTAAATCTTCAATTTTAATTCTTTCCTGCTCCATAGTATCACGGTCTCGAACCGTGACTGCTCCGTCTGTTTCTGACTCAAAATCATAGGTTACACAATATGGTGTACCAATTTCATCTTGTCGTCTATATCTCTTACCAATATTCCCTCTATCGTCATATTCACAGTTGTAAAGCTTGGAAAGATCTGCAAAGACCTTTTCGGCACCTTCCTTTAACTTTTTAGATAGTGGTAGTACACCAATTTTTATAGGAGCCAATGTGTGATGGAAACGTAAAACGGTACGTACATCACCTTCTCCAATCTCTTCTTCATCGTATGCTCCGCATAAGAATGCAAGCACCATACGATCTGCACCTAAAGATGGCTCTACAACGTATGGAATATACTTTTCTTTCTTTTCATCATCAAAGTAAGACATATCTACGCCAGATTCATTTTGATGTTGTGTTAAATCATAATCAGTTCTATCAGCAATACCCCAAAGTTCACCCCAGCCAAATGGGAATAAAAACTCGATGTCAGTAGTTGCTTTACTGTAAAAACTTAGTTCTTCTTTATCATGATCTCTTACACGCATCTCATCTTCTTTGATTCCAAGTTCTAGCAACCAATCGATACAGAATTTTTTCCAATATGCAAACCACTCAAGATCCGTATCAGGCTCACAGAAGAATTCTAATTCCATCTGTTCAAACTCTCTTGTTCTAAATGTAAAGTTACCAGGTGTTATCTCATTTCTAAAAGATTTACCAACCTGTCCAATACCAAATGGTATTTTTTTTCTAGATGTTCTTTGAACATTTTTAAAGTTTACAAAAATACCTTGTGCTGTTTCTGGCCTTAAATAAACAGCATTTTTAGCATCCTCCGTTACACCTTGGAAGGTTTTAAACATTAAATTAAATTGGCGAATGTCTGTAAAGTTATGCTTTCCACAAGTCGGACATGAAATATGATGCTCTTCAATATAGGACTTCATTTCTTCCAATGACCAAGCATCAACAGCACCTTCTAACTCAATGCCCTTTTCTTTACAATCATCTTCAATGATTTTATCCGCACGAAATCTTTCGTGACATTCCCTACAATCCATGAGGGGATCAGAGAATCCACCTAGATGTCCACTAGCAACCCAAGTTTGTGGGTTCATTAAAATGGCGCAATCAACTCCAACGTTATAAGGATTTTCCTGAATGAATTTTTGCCACCATGCTCTTTTTACATTATTCTTTAACTCTACTCCTAGATTCCCGTAATCCCATGTGTTCGCAAGACCTCCATAGATCTCAGAACCTGGATATACAAAACCTCTAGCTTTCGCTAATGCTACAATCTTTTCCATTGTTTTTTCCATCTTTTATTCTCCTCACATTTTATGTATCTTAAAAGGCTATTTGGGGATGCCATTTAAGACTCTATAATAAGACACAAGGTCCTACTCTTTATATAAGATATAGCCATAAGATGCAACGTATTGATTTGGCTCTAAAATAGGAACACCATCTGCTTCCTCTGTTTCTGATTCATCCTTAGTTTCATCAGATTCCGTTAAATCCTCTGCTACCTTTTTATGATTCTGTATGACTTTTGCTTCCTTTTTATTTAAAAGGGTCATATTTCCACTAATTGCTGTGATGTTCTTAGGTACCTCCACTTGCACATATTCTTTTATAATGACAACTTTATGATCAGATAACTCTTTAATTTCATCTGATGTTAAGCCTTGCCTTTGTACTTTTCCCTTCTTTATGGACTGAAAAGTATTACTAAAGTCATAACCTTCTGCTATGGCTTCCTCTACCGTACCTTCAAATAGTGGTACTTCATTAAAACTTGCATAATCTTTTGCACTTTCGTATTCCATGGACAATTGAATCTCTTTTCCCTTCTTTTTCAAGGACTCTAATTGAATGGATTCTTGTCCAGTCTGGCTGTTATATTCATTGATTTGATTCTCTATGGAAGTTTTTAATTCCTCTTCTTTGTAGTATTCTTTATCAAAGGACTCTACAATGGTTGATTTAATCCTATGGTCTTTATGAATGACCAAAGCATTCACACTTTTATCCTTTGGTGTTTTAGAACATCCAGAGACTAGAAGA
>DVLR01000222.1 GCA_018715425.1 Candidatus Merdenecus merdavium | reverse complement strand
GAATTTCATTATAACAAACAAATGATGATTGCTTAAAGGAGAAAATAATGAAAAAGAGATTATTAAGTGTACTTTTATCTTTGGTTTTAGTAGGGGGAGTTCTTGGAGGATGCAATGCAAAACCAGCTGCTGAATTGGGAGAACCAGAAACAGAGGAAAATCAAGAAAGCAAGGCTGGAGATAGAGCCGAAGAAAAGGACCGTGTTTCAGAGGAAGTTTCTGCAACAGATATCAAGGTAGGATTTGTACATATCTCTGATCCAAGTGATATGGGATATACATATAACCATGATTTAGGTACAAAGGAAATGCAAGAAGCACTAGGATTAAGTGATGATCAAATTATTAATAAATATAATGTTCCAGAAAGTTCAGAGTGTGAGACTGCATTACGGGAACTTGTGGAGGCAGGATGCAATATTATCTTTGCAACTAGTTTTGGATTTGAAGATTACGTCAAGGAAGTAGCAGCTGAATACCCAGATGTTCAGTTCTGTCATGCAACAGGGTTTCAAGCAGCAGATTCTGGACTTGATAATATGCACAACTACTTTGCTTCTATTTATGAAGCACGTTATCTTGCAGGAATTGCTGCTGGTTTAAAAACAGAAAGTAATCAATTGGGTTACGTAGCTGCATTTCCTTTTGCAGAGGTAATCAGTGGATATACAGCCTTTTATCTAGGCGCAAAAAGTGTGAATCCAGACGTCACTATGGATATTATGTATACAAACTCATGGAATGATCCAACAGTAGAATCACAAGTGGCTCAGGCATTAATTGAACGTGGATGTGATGTGGTTTCTCAACATTCGGATTCAACAGCACCAGCGACTACGGCAGAGGAAAATGGAGTATGGCAAGTAGGTTATAATAACGATATGATTGAAGCAGCTCCTAAAGCGTCCCTAATTTCCGCAAGAATTGATTGGGGGATCTATGTAACAGAAGCAGTTCAAGCATTGGTTGATGGAGAAGAAATTCCAGTGAACTGGTGTAAAGGTCTTTCAGATGATGCAGTTTATCTTTCTCCTTTAAATACAGATATTGCAGCTGAAGGCACACAAGCAGCCATTGAAGAGGCCAAAGAGGCTTTAGAATCAGGGGAGATTCACGTGTTTGATGGCCCAATAAAAGGAACGAATCCAAGTGGTGATAGCATTACTATTGAAGAAGGCGATTACTATCATGAGCAAGAAGAATCACCAGCTCCGTCTTGGGATTTTATCGTAGATGGATGTAATGTAGTTGAATAATATAGAGATTCTATAGGTCTTAAAAGAGTCGTTTAGCACACGACTCTTTTTAAGGTTTCTTATGCATTGCAATAGGAAAGAGGCTTACAGAAAGATATTTATAGAATAAAAAAGACGAAGTTGGTGAAACGAAGGAGGAAAGACATTGAAAGAGCAAGTTGATTATGCTATTAAAATGCGTGATATTAAGAAGACCTTTGGAAAAGTTGTTGCTAATAATCATGTGAATCTAGAGTTAAAAAAAGGTGAGATTCTAGCACTTTTAGGAGAAAACGGTAGTGGAAAAACCACTCTTATGAATATGCTATCAGGAATTTACTTTCCAGATCATGGAGAGATTTATGTACACGGACAATCGGTTAAAATTTTATCTCCAAGAGATGCCTTTCAGGTAGGGATAGGAATGGTCCATCAGCATTTTAAATTAGTGGATGTATTTACAGCAGCGGAGAATATTGCTCTTGGATTAGATGGAAAAGTTACCGTAAATCGTAAAGAGGTCAATCAGAGTGTTAGGGAATTAGCTACGAAATATGGTTTTGATATTGATCCTACAAAAAAGGTTTATCAAATGGCGGTATCTGAAAAACAAACAGTTGAAATTTTAAAGGTGCTTTACCGGGGGGCTGATGTCTTGATCTTGGACGAACCTACTGCAGTTTTAACACCTCAGGAAACAGAAAAGTTATTTGCAGTGTTAAAGAATATGAAAAAAGCAGGTAAATCCATTATTATTATCACTCATAAGTTACACGAAGTATTATCTATTTCTGATCGAGTGGCAATTCTTAGGAAAGGTGAGTATATTGGTGCAGTAAATACAAAAGAAACCAACCAGGATCAATTAACAGAGATGATGGTCGGTCACCCTATTAGTTTAGAAATAGAACGTCCAAAAGTAAAAAGAGGTCCAGAGCGGATTTCGGTGGTTGATCTTACTTGTAAAAATCAAGATGGCATTAAGGTTTTAAACAATGTATCTTTTTCAGCCTATGGAGGAGAAATCCTAGGGGTTGCAGGTATAGCTGGAAGTGGACAAAAAGAACTTTGTGAAACCATTGCTGGACTCTATCCAGCTATTGGTGGTGCGGTGTTATATAAAGATAAGAACAATAAAGATAATATCAAAGAAGAGATTTTAGGATTAAATCCTGATGAGATCTCAAGAAAAGGAATTTCTATGGCTTTCGTTCCAGAAGACCGTTTAGGTATGGGGCTCATTGCAAATATGGATATGACAGATAATATCATGCTTAGAAGTTATAAAAAGAGAAAAGGCATATTTGTTGATCGAAAGAAACCTAAGGAATTAGCCAAAAAGATCATTAGCGAATTAGAGATTGCAACTCCTGGAGCAGATACTCCAGTAGGAAGACTTTCTGGAGGTAATGTTCAGAAGGTACTATTAGGAAGAGAAATAGCAAGTGCACCATCGGTTTTAATCGTGGCTTATCCAGTGCGTGGGCTGGATATTAACTCATCATATCGTATTTACGATTTATTAAATGAGCAGAAGAAAAAAGGTGTAGCAGTGATTTTTATTGGTGAGGACCTAGATGTACTAATGGAAGTTTCTGACCGTGTGATGGTTATGTGTGGTGGGAAAATTAGTGGAATTGTAGATCCAAAAGAAGTGACAAAAGAAGATATTGGTCTTATGATGATTCACGTTGACGGCCAAGAGGAGGACAGACATGAATAAGAAGTATAAAGAACCTTTGTTTCATATGGTAAAACGTGATACCATATCACAAAAAGAAGCTTGGAGAATTAGAATCATTGCTTTTATCCTTTCTTTAGTTGTAGGAGGGCTTATGATATTAACTCTTGGTCATAATCCATTTAAAGTATATCAAGCCATGGTGGTAGGAGCATGGGGATCTAAGACGGTGATTTATGAAACCATAAAAATTGCTACACCACTTTTAATTACAGCTATTGGTATTTCCTTTGCATTTAAAATGCGTTTTTGGAATATCGGCGGAGAAGGACAAATTTTAGTAGGTGCAGTTGCAGCAGGATATTTTGGATTGTATACAGCACATATTTTTCCGAAAGTACCTCTCGTGTTTCTTATGTTAGTGTCAGGTATGTTGGCAGGAGGTTTATATGCGGTACTACCAGCAATTTGTAAAGCTAAGTGGGGGACCAATGAAACTTTATTTACCTTAATGCTCAACTATATAGCTTTAGCTTTTGTAAAATATTTAATGAATGGGCCTTGGAAAGCCAAAGGCAGTAGTTATCCTAAAATAGGCATGTTGGCCAAAGGTGCCAGACTTCATAAAGTCCTAGGTGTCCATTGGGGATGGATTTTAGCCTTAGTTATCGTTGTTATCTCCTATATTTACTTTAGTAAAACAAAACACGGATATGAGATCAGTGTTGTGGGAGAAAGCAATGATACTGCCCGCTACGCAGGGATCAGTGTGAAGAAAGTATTCATTCGAACCATGTTTATATCAGGAGCGCTTTGCGGTTTAGTTGGAATGTTGCAGTTTGCAGGAGCGGATTATACAATTACCGAAGGAACTGCTGGAGGAATAGGATTTACTGCCATTACTGTGGCTTGGCTAGCCAAAATGAATCCTTATGCAATGTTAGTGGTTTCTGTTTTTATAGCAATGCTAGAAAGAGGAGCAAATACCATTCAGACAAACTTTAAGATACCTGCATCTGCAGCAGACTTACTGATTGGTATCATTCTTTTCTTCATGTTGGGATGTGAATTCTTTACAACTTATAGATTGATTTTTAGAGAAAAGGAGGAACAACATGCTTCATACATTAAATAGTTTATTCATTGCTGCAGTTCTTGCTGGAACTCCTTTATTATTAGGTGCGCTAGGGGAAATTTTAACAGAAAAGTCTGGTAATTTAAATTTGGGTGTGGAAGGTATGATGTTTATGGGAGCAATTACAGGACTTGCAGGTTCTTATTATTATGAACAAGCTGTAGGAACTCCTAATGGTGTGGTATCAGCTTTCATTGCACTGGTTGTGTCGTTTTTAGCAGGTTCTATTGGGGCATTGATTTACAGTTTTCTAACCATTACCCTAAGGGCCAATCAGAATGTAACAGGATTAACCTTAACTATTTTTGGAACTGGCTTTGGTAACTTTTTAGGGGAATATATTGGGCAAAAAACAGGGGGATACGTAGCTGTAGGAGAAAAGACAAAAGAAGCTTTTTCGTCTGTTCATATTCCATTTTTATCAGATATACCCGTTGTGGGTAAACTTTTATTTCAATATAATTGGATGGTATATTTTGCAATTGCATTAGCTATTGTAATGACGTGGTTTTTGAAGAAATCTAGAGTCGGACTAAATTTAAGAGCCGTTGGTGAAGACCCTGCTACTGCAGATGCAGCAGGAATCAATATTCGAAGATATAAATATTTTGCCACCTTAATTGGAGGTGGTATTTGTGGAATCGGTGGAATGTATATGAGTATGGTTACCACATCAGGAGTTTGGGTTCATAATTGTGTTAGTGGATACGGTTGGTTAGCGGTAGCTCTGGTAATATTCGCAACGTGGAGCCCTGCACGAGGCATCTTAGTTGCAATCGTATTTGGTGGACTTACCATTATGAGAATGTATATAAACATAAAGGGGATACCAGCTCAAATATATGATATGTTACCTTACGTTGCAACCATCATTGTTCTTGTCATGACCAGTATGAGACAGAGTAAGGAGCATGCACAGCCAAAGAGTTGCGGAACTAACTATTTTAGGGAAGAAAGATAAGTAAAAATTTAAATCAGTTTGTAGACATGATTTAAAGATGCCATTTGAATGGTAGAAAAAATAAAAGGAATGAAAGAGATCATTCAATAGATGTAAAATTAAGGGGTGTTTCATCATTGTGAAACACCCTTTCGATATTCTAGTGGAGTCTGCTTGGTGATATCTTTAAATATTTTTTGAAAATAATTTTGAGTTGAAAACCCAAGAAGAAAAGAGATATTCACTAGGCTCATATTAGAATATTTAAGGAGTCTTTTTGCCTCATCCACTTTAATCTCATTAAGAAACCTGGATAGATTCTTTCCAGTATCCTCTTTGAAAATTCTGCTAAGATAACTTCTGTTCACATTCAGTTCCTTTGCTACACTTGAAACGGTAAGCCCAGAATATGTATTTTCGAGGGCATAGTTACAT
>DVLR01000221.1 GCA_018715425.1 Candidatus Merdenecus merdavium | reverse complement strand
GAAAAGCTCAATTTAATTTTAAGCCTTGCAGAGCAATCAGGAAACAAACAGCAAAAAGAAATGATTCCTTTTTTGCTAGCCGCTGCAAGCAAAACAAAATCCCAAGGAATCAACTTCTCCTCTGACGAAGTGGATTTAATTATCGACGCCATGAAAGTTGGGAAATCCAAAGAAGAAGTTCAAAGAATGGAGCAGATAAGCAATATGATGAAGCTTATGGGTCCTAAACGTTAAGATGAATTTATCATGTCAAAATAGAAGAAAAGAGAAGCGAATGGATTTTTTTCAAGCCTTTCACTTCTCTTTTCTTATGATTTATATGAAATCTTATTTTGCATCCTCTAATATGCATTCCCTTAAAAGAATCAGTGCCTGAACGACAGCACTGTCTCTAACCTTACTACGATTTCCTTGAAAATGGAATTCTTTTGCTATGGTTTTTCCCTTATAATAACATCCTATATATACAAGGCCAACTGGTTTCTCATCTGTCCCTCCACCAGGTCCTGCAATACCTGTAGTAGACAATCCTACTTCTGACCCCATCGTAAGAGCACATCCTTTGGCCATTTCCTTTGCTGTTTGCGGGCTAACGGCACCAAACTCTTCTAATGTGCTTTTCTTAACACCAATGAGATTTCTTTTAGCTGCATTAGAATAAGTGATAAATCCTTGTTGAAACACTTCTGAAACACCTGGTACATTTACGATTCGTCCTGCTAATAGACCTCCACTACAAGATTCTGCAGTAGTAAGCTTTAGACCCTTATCTTTTAACAAGTGGTAGATAGATTCTTCCAATGTTTCTTCTTCTAAAGTCGTGTATACTTTTTCCTTAAATCGATTTTTTAACTCTTCTACCATAGGTAATATCAATTTGCGAGCAATCACCTCATCTTTTGCTTTGGCTGTAATTCTAAAGTGTACCTCTCCTAGCTTTGCATAAGGAGCAATGGTTGGATTACTCTGTTCGTCAATGAGATCACTGATCATGGTTTCGGCTTGACTTTCTCCGATTCCACAAACCTTTACGGTTTCTGAGACAATCATATCTGGTTCTAGTTGACTTAAGTATGGTGCAATATCTTTTTGAAACATGGGGATCAGTTCTCTAGGAGGGCCTGGTAGTAAAATCAGGGATTTACCATCTTTTTCTAGAATTAACCCTGGTGCAGTGCCATTATCATTATCTATCACAATAGCACCTTCTGGAATCATAGATTGTTTCCAATTATTTTCTGTTACAACTTTTGCATGTATTTGCTTAAAATATTCTGCTATTTGCTCTTTTGAATGAGGATCTTCTACCAATGATAAACCCATCACTTTAGCAGCCGTCTCTTTTGTTAAATCATCTTTTGTAGGTCCTAAACCTCCAGATAAAATTACAATGTCACTTCTTTTTAATGCTCGTTCTATGGCTTCATAAAGTCTTTCTTCATTATCTCCTATACTACTTTGATGGTATAAAGATAAACCAAGAAGTGCACATTCTCTTGAAAGATAAGCAGCATTGGTATTTACAATATTTCCAAGCAAAATCTCTGTACCTACCGAAATTAATTCTACGACCATGATGACTCCCTTCTTCACGTTATTTCCTGTATTTCTATCTTAGTTTTGCATACTCATCACATTCTTATTCTTTAAAATGTAATCTAGTAAAGAAATAACAGTTAAAATTAATGCAATCCATATAAATATAGATTCTAATATGGCAAAACCACTGCCAAAATCTCCAATTAATAAAATAATCATGATCATCTGGGAAACTGTTTTAAACTTCCCCCACATACTAGCTGCAATAACAATATCATGATCGGCTGCAATTAAACGAAAACCACTAATAATAAATTCTCTACTAATAATGATAATCACTACCCAGGATGGAATTTTATCTAGATCAACCAAACAAATCATGGCTGCACAAACTAATAGTTTATCCGCTAATGGATCCATAAATTTACCAAAATTCGTTACAATATTATTCTTTCTAGCAATGTATCCATCTAACCAATCAGTAAAACTAGCAACAATAAAAATGGCAAGGGCAATATACTTACTGCTTCCACCTGCAACATCTGTCAACATAAAAAATACGAAAAACGGAATCATGATCATTCTTAAAATTGTTAATCTATTAGGCAAATTCATCTGCAATCTCTCCTATCAAATCATATTCTAAAGCTCCTGTTACCTTTACCTTTACAAAATCACCTGACATCAATTCTTCCCCTGTATGGATAAAGATATAACCATCAATATTAGGTGCATCACAATATGTTCTAGCTACATAAGCTGGTTCGTCTGCTACTTTACCTTCTACCATAACGCTCAAAGTTTTTCCAATCTTTTTCGTGGCATTATCATAAGCAATTTCCTGCTGCAACTCCATAAGAGCATCTCTGCGTTCTTCTTTTATCTCTTCCGAAATCTGGCCTTCCATCACAGCCGCTGGAGTATCTTCTTCTGGTGAATATGCAAAAACTCCTAAGCGATCAAACTCCATCTCATCTACAAATTCCATTAATTCTTCATGCTGCTCCTGAGTTTCTCCTGGAAAACCAGAAATTAACGTT
>DVLR01000220.1 GCA_018715425.1 Candidatus Merdenecus merdavium | reverse complement strand
ATCAACAATTATTTATTTTTTGACGATCTTCTACTTTTTCATTTCTTTTTTTTTTAGTTTTTCATTTGAATTTTTTGTAAAAACACGATTTCATGTGTTTTTCATCATCAGAATTAACTTTTGTTTTTTTTAACGAATTTCAATTCTTATAACGATATTTTTTCGGCAACTTCTTAACAACCCTTATGCTTTTTATGCATATCGGTTTTATAACCTTTTTTATGAATTTTGTATCAAAAAAAGAGTACCCATAATCTTACTGGGTACTCCTTCTTTTTTTAGTTATCTAGTAATTTATTTTCGTTATTCCAACTCATTAATTTACGAAGTTCTGCACCAACGGTTTCTAATTGGTGATCAGCCTCGATTCTTCTCATTGCATGGAAGTTTGTGCATCCAATCTGGTTTTCTAATAACCAGTTACGTGCAAATACACCTTCTTGGATATCCTTTAATACATCTCGCATAGCATTTTTTGTATCTTCTGTGATGATTTTGGATCCAGTAATGTAATCACCGTATTCTGCTGTATTAGAGATAGAATATCTCATACCTGCAAAACCATCTTGATTAATTAAATCCACAATTAACTTCATCTCATGGATACATTCAAAGTAAGCACTTTCTGGTTCGTATCCAGCTTCTACTAATACTTCAAAACCAGCTTTCATAAGAGCACAAACACCACCACATAATACTGCTTGTTCTCCGAAAAGATCTGTTTCTGTTTCTTCTCTAAATGTTGTTTCAAGAACACCAGCTCTTGCTCCACCAATACCTAGTGCGTATGCAAGACCTCTATCCTGTGCCTTCCCTGTTGCATCTTGATATACGGCGATCAATGCAGGCACGCCTTTTCCTTCTTGGTACTGACTTCTTACTGTATGTCCAGGTCCTTTAGGAGCGATCATAACAACATCGACATTTTTAGGAGGAATGATTTGACCAAAATGAATTGCAAATCCATGGGCAAACATTAACATATTACCCTCTTCTAAGTTTGGAGCTATTGATTCCTTGTACATTTCGGCTTGTTTTTCATCGTTGATTAAGATCATGATAACATCCGCTTTCTTTGCAGCTTCACTTGCAGTATATACTTCAAAGCCTTGAGCTTCAGCTTTTGCCCAAGATTTACTTCCTTCGTAAAGGCCGATTACAACGTGAATTCCTGATTCTTTTAAGTTAAGAGCATGTGCATGTCCTTGACTTCCATAGCCAATTATTGCAACTGTTTTGCCTTCTAATAAAGATAGATTACAATCTTCTTGATAATAAATTTTTGCTGCCATTATTCTTTCCTCCAAATTTCTTTTCTATTTATTTGTGAAAGGTTTTTTAAACCTCTGTCAACGTATGTATTAAAAAAATCTTACATCTTGATCTCCACGAGATAATCCTGTAATACCAGTTCTTGCTAATTCTAATATTTCATAACCTTCTAATAATTCTATGAAAGCATCAATTTTACTTTGCTCTCCTGTTAGTTCAATAACTAAAGAATTCATTGCAACATCAATGATCTTTGCTCGAAACAAATCTGCCACAGATATAATCGCCTGACGACTTTCTTTCGTCGTACGTACCTTAACTAAAATAAGTTCTCTACGTACGCTTTTGTTAGGTTCTAACTCTTTTATATCAATAACATCCACAAGCTTTTCCAGTTGTTTCATAATTTGATCTAGAATTAATTCGTCTCCACTTGCGACGACAGTCATTCTAGAATACTTAGGATTGGTTGTTTCTCCGACGGTCAGGCTATCAATACTGTAACCACGCCTACTAAATAGACCTGCGACTCGACTTAGAACACCAAATGTATTGTCGACGAGAAGTGAAAATACTCTTTGTTCCATGGTCACACCCTGCTTTCTTTAATTGAATTTCAAATTACATTGCTGTATTTTTGTTCTTTACATTCTATCAACTATTGGTTTCTTTGTCAATGTTTAATTCGTTAAAGTGGTAACTTGGTGCTATTATTTAGTAAGAAAAACCTAATAGATGAATGCTATAAGGCTCACCTATTTTTTATTTTTCTAATAGAGTTTTTACTAGTTTAACCGCTTCTGAGGCATCTTTGGAATAGCCATGGGCACCAATCTCTTTAGCGTAACTAGGAGTAATGACAGCTCCTCCAATTATTACTTTAGCACTACAATTTTCTTTTTTACATAATTCTATGACATGTTTCATTTCTTGCATCGTCGTCGTCATAAGGGCGGAAAGTCCTATAATACTAGCCTTTTTTTCTATGGCTGTTTTGACAATCACCTCTTTGGGAACATCTTTTCCTAAATCGATGACTTGATAGCCATAATTCTTTAGCATCATAGCTACTAAATTTTTACCGATATCATGGATATCGCCTTCTACTGTAGCAATTACAATCACTGGTTTTGTTTCAACTTCCTTAGAAGAAAATAACATGGGTTCTAAATATTCGATAGCACGTTTCATGGCTTCTGCACTGGCAATCAATTGTGGTAAAAAATATTTCTGTTGATCAAAAAGTTCGCTTACTTTATTAATCCCTGGAATCAACATGGTATCTAAAATCTGTGAAGCACTATTGCCCTGGTCTAAATATGTTTTTACTGTTTCAACAATTTTCTTTCTAGCGCCTTTCACCACGTCTATGTAGACTTGGTTATCTTCTATACTCTCTGCCTGATCCTCTTTTTTAACATGGTCTTTCCCACTTATATTTAAATGTTTATCCCTTGGATTTTGTTTGTCTTCATCAGTATGCCCATTAGAACGTGTTCTTTCTTTGTTTATCAAATGAGCAGCTTTGAGGGTCTCTTCTTCTTCTATTTTTAGGATTTTGGTCATATATTCAATGTAACGAAGATCAGCACCCTCTTTGTTGCAAAGAACATCTGAGGCATATGCGCTTTTCATCAATTGTCTATTTAACGGATCAGCAATTGCCATGGTTAAACCTGCTTGGATCGCCATGGTTAAAAAGGCAGCATTGACATTTCCTCGATTTGGTAATCCAAAGGATATATTTGATAATCCAACAATTGTTGCCACACCTAATTCTTCTTTGCAATATCTAATTGTATCTAATGTCTCAATTCCTGCCCGTTTATTTGCTCCAATGGTGGTAACAAGACCATCTACTACAATATGATCCCTGGGAATCCCCATATGATCTGCTGCTAAAACAATGGTATTTATAATTTCTATTTTTTCTTCGAAGGTTTTTGGAAGTCCTTTCTCAGATAAAGGCAAAAGAACAAACATTGCTCCATACTTTTTGGCAAGAGGAAGCAATTGATCCATTTTCCCCTTTTCCAAGGAGATAGAATTGATCAAAGCTTTACCTGGGTAATGGCGAAGTGCCTGTTCCATGACGGAAACATGACTGGTATCTATGCTTAATGGCAAATTTGATACCCTTGTTACTTCAGATAGTACTTGTAACATCGTCTCCTGTTCGTCGATCCCATTCATTCCAACATTGACATCAAGTAAGCTAGCTCCTGCTTCTTCTTGGGTTCTTGCAAATTCCAGAACAAGGTCGTAAGTATTTTCTCTTAACTCTCCTTGTAATTTCTTTTTTCCTGTAGGGTTAATTTTTTCTCCAACGATCAACATGGGACCATCTAAATCAATCTCTATGGTTTTACGTTCTGAGGCCAAGGTACGCTTTTTTGAAGGATTTGGTTTCATTACCTCCATATCCTTCACTTCTTTTACAAGTGCAGAAATAAAAGCTGGAGTCGTTCCACAACATCCTCCCACAATGGAGGCTCCTGCTGATACTAAGGCTTTTGTATGATAGACAAAATCATCTATCTCCATATCGTAAGCAGTATTTCCATGATCATCTAAACACGGAAGACCTGCATTAGGTTTTGCAATTAATGGTATGCTGGCATATTGTTTCATTTCTTCTATCAACACTAGCATCTGGTCTGGACCTGTAGAACAGTTGACTCCTACGGCATCTACTCCAAGTCCTTCTAAGACAACCACTGCTGTGGCTGGATCTGTACCATATAAGGTCTTTCCGTTTTCTTGAAAAGTCATGGTAACCATAATTGGTAAGTCACAGATTTCTTTTGCCGCTAAGACAGCCGCTCTTGTTTCCTGTAAATTCATCATGGTTTCGATAATAAGTAAATCTACACCAGCTTGGTCTAAAACTTTTATTTGCCCTTTATAGATATCAATTAAATCTTCAAAAGCAAGGGAACCAAGAGGTGCTAACTGCTCCCCTGTCATGGTAATATCACCTGCAACCAAAGCTTGTCCCCCAGAAGCCTCTTTTGATATTTCAACTAGTGTTGTATTTAGATACTCTAATTCATCTTCCAAGCCATATTCTCTTAATTTAAGCAAATTCCCAGAAAAGGTAGCAGCATATAAGATTTGCGTTCCTGCAGCAACATATTCTTTTTGTAACTGGATCATAACTTCCTTATGATCCACAATCCATTTTTCAGGGCAAACTCCTATGGGCATACCTAAGTTTTGTAGATTGGATCCCGTTGCGCCATCTAAGATGACTGGTCCAGATGCAACCAGCAGTTTAAATTCTTCTCGACTCATTGACCCTCTCCTTTGTTCTGCTTCTTCAATTTATTGAAACAGTATTCAAT
The DNA here is from genome assembly GCA_018715425.1 of Candidatus Merdenecus merdavium. Taxonomy (GTDB): domain Bacteria; phylum Bacillota; class Clostridia; order Lachnospirales; family Lachnospiraceae; genus Merdenecus; species Merdenecus merdavium. Next base: position 10,784 of record DVLR01000220.1, on the reverse strand, counting down.
AATATCCTTTCTTTTGATAATACCAATAAAGATATCATCATCATCTATAACTGGGACAAAGTTTTGTCTCATAGAGGTCATGATTAAGTCTTCTATATTACAATTGACGTTTACTGGTTCATTATCCATTCTTCTTGGGATATCTGTAATTTTTACATTTTCAGCTTCATATAAATTAAGAGAATATTTGTTTTTAATACTCCACAATAAATCTCCTTCTGTTATGGTTCCTATATATTCTCCTGCCTTATTGATCATCGGTATAGCTGTATATCTGTGATACTCCATCTTTTCTATAGTTTCTCGCAAAGTAAAGGTGTCATTTATGTAAGCGACCTCACTTTTAGGTGTTAAAAAAAATAGTATATTCATAGAAATTAAACCCACTTTCTTGACTTCTTCAATCATCATTTAAACTTTATTATATTATAAACGATCCCCTATTATTAGTCAAAATGAATCCATGAAAAAGCGAACCTCTTTTTGTTTTTTGCATATAGTGTAAAAGGAAGGAGTGTTATCATGAACAATCAATGGATTATTATTATTCTTTTACTATTCTGTGGCTTCGGCAACAGCAATCAATGCTGCGAAGAAAGAGGAAGTGGAGGGGATAGATGTACGGAACCTCCATGTGGCTGTGGATCTGTAGGATCTGTAAGATGCAATATTTGTGGATTTAACCCTTGCAGGTGTAGAAGAGTTAGAGCTTGCGAAGAAGTTCAAACTTGTGAAACTACCGATGTTCAAGATGAAGCATTTACGGAAGAACCTGTCACCTATTTAGATGATTCAAATTCTCTTTATTTAGACAGCCAAGGTCAGTATCGGCCTGAAATTCCTGTAAGGTCTGACTATATCCAAAGACATAATTACAAAAACTATCGTCAGTAATCCACCTTCGTAGAAAGACCAGAAACCAGGGTTCCTTATCCTTTGGAATCCTGGTTTCTGGTCTTTACCTCTGCTCAAATTTTAGATCTGTTACATCCTTCATCCATAGATATTATTTTTTATTCATCCAATAATACACTGGTAATCCTAATAATGTGATACCTATTCCAATAAAAGAACGTTCCGGTGAGTCAATAATGGTGCTAATAAGAATATATAATCCTCCAATGATTCCCACAAGGGGCGTAAAAGGAAAGAAAGGTACTGCATATCTTCCTGGTTTCTTAGGGTTCTTCTTTCTTACTATAAATACACCAAAGACTCCCATGACAAAAAATACCCATAATACAAAAACAAGTAAGTTTGTCAGAGTATTAAATGTCCCTGTAAGAATGTAAAGAACAGCTAATAAACTTTGGAAAATCAAAGCATTGGCAGGAGTACTAAATTTAGGATGTATATCTCCCAAGATTTTAGAAAATGGTAACTGATTTCTCGCGCCCATGGATTGAGGAACTCTTGCTGCCGTCATTAAATATCCATTTAAAGCTCCAAAAACAGAGATCATAATTCCTATGGTTATAAATGCACCACCACCATTGCCAAATAAGGCTTCTGCAGCGTCTGCACCTGGAGCTGCTGAAGCAACAATGGTTTCGTAAGGCAGTACTTTAAACATAGCTACATTAAATAATGCATATACTAATATAACGAAAGTCACTCCAAAACCAATGACTTTAGGTAAGGTTTTTTCTGGATGTTTAATCTCACCCGCCATATTGGTAACCCCGATCCATCCATCGTAAGCCCATAAAGTTCCTAATACGGCAATTCCAAATCCACTACCTGTAACTGTCTCCATGGATTCGCTGATATAGGAAAATCCTGGATAACTACCTTTTAATAAACCAAACACTACAATTGCTGCTACTGGAACAAGCTTTCCTATTGTAGCAAGTGTCTGTATCATTCCACCAAACTTTGTTGAAAGAATATTCATAAGAAGAATAAAAAATAAGACTCCTATGGCCAGAAGATTCTTTTGTAACTTAGATAAGGGAATAAAAAAGCTAGAGTATGTAGAAAACGCAATGGCTTGGGCAGCTACAGAAGCTGGACATGATATGATGGTTTGTACCCATCCAAGTAAATATCCTACTGGTTTTCCATATAGTTCTTCCAAATAAACATAAAGTCCTCCAGCCTTTGGAATCACAGCTGACAATTCTGCAATGGACAAGGCTGATGCCAAGGTAATAATACCTCCTAGAACCCAAGCTAAAAGAGCCATATAAGGATTTTTTGCATCTCCAAGAACAATGCCTGGCTTTAAAAAGATGCCCGAACCTATAATCATGCCAACTACAATTGCCATAGCCTCAATATTAGAGACTGATTTTTTTAACGATGTACTTTTCATCTTATGTATGCTCCTTTTAGCACATTAATACTTTATCACTATGTATTATACTTGTATTTTCCATGATATTCAAGTAAAAAATTTAACGACTATCCTTAGAGTGACAAAATAAAGAAGGGATTCTTTTCACTATAATAGAATAAAACAAGCCGCTATCTCAATCTTAGATAACGGCCTGTTTCATTTTATCCTTGTTCTTTGGGTCTTAAAATATGATCCTATGAATTTACTATGGTGCTTTTCATCATTAGTTTCCCAATTGATCTAAGCTTTTAAAGGTATATCCCATTGATTGGTACTCTTCTATAAGTTCTTTTAGAATATTGGCATTTGTATCAGAAGTACTATGAAGTAGTAAAATAGTACCTGGATGGACCCTTGGAATTAATTTGCTAAATGCCTGTTCTTTTGTCGGTTGATCATCTACATTCCAGTCAACATATGCAAGACTCCAAAATACCGTGGTGTATCCTAATTCTTTGGCTAATTCCAAATTTTCCTTGCTATATTTACCCTGTGGTGGTCTATAATACATGGGCATATCTTCTCCCACTACTTGTTTATATAGATCCGCTGTATCCGATAACTCTTTTGTAAATGATGCTCGATCTTTTTTTGTCATGTCAGGATGGCTCATGCTGTGATTTCCCACAATATGTCCTTCATCTGCCATTCTTTTAATCAAATCTTGATGGTCTCTTATATAAGTTCCCACTACAAAAAAAGCTGCTGGAACATCTGTTTCTTTTAAGACATCTAAAATTTGATCTGTGTTACCATTTTCGTATCCTGCATCAAAAGTCAAATAAATCACTTTTTCATCTGTAGGATCAACAAAATAGGCATTATTTTGTGCTAATTCTTCCGCTGATGTGTTACCTGTTGGTTTTTCCCCCTCTGCACCATAACCTAGTCCCCAGTTACCTTCTGCAGCCATTGCTGTTATGGGTATACACAGAAAGACAGATAAAATCGCAACAATTTTTTTCATTATTTTCATTGTTTCAATTCAACCTCCTTTCAAAAGTAGTGTATGTTCTTTTAAAAGAATTAAACTATCTTTTGAATGGAAGTTTTTTGGATAAATTTTCAAACTTTGTTTTTTAATCAAGTATTTACGATCTATTTAGCAACCACTTTTTTTGGTTTTTTGTAGAAGGTATTCTCCATTGGTAATTTTGTACGGAATACACCATCTTTTCTAAAGTATGCGTTTTGAGCTGCTGGAGCAAAGGTAATTGCTGTAATCTCTCCTGCACCTTTTGCGCCGAAGGCTAAATCTGGTGAATTTTTCTCTATGATCTTACATGTGATTTCTGGCATATCCGTTGCACGAAGAAGTCCTAAAGTACCATATTTAGCGGATGGAATTCCCTCTGGTGTAGGAAAGTCTTCTGTTAAAGCATATCCCATACTCATAGCTGTACCACCCTCAAATTGTCCTTCTAAGGTAGTTGGATTGATTGCTTTACCAACATCAACGGCTTGACACGTGGATACTGCTTTACCCTTGTCATCGATCACAACAACTTGGGTTGCAAAACCATAACCTACGTGGCTAACTGGATTTGGCTTTGGAGAACCGATTGGATCGGAATCAAAGTGATACTCTCCTTCAAATAGCTTACCATTAAGGTCAGCCAAAGTCTTACCAGCGTCGATTTCTGCTTTTAAGTTAAGAGCAGCTCTCTTTGTAGCTTCTCCTGTAAATACAGTCTGACGAGAAGCTGTGGTCGTACCTGAATCTGGTGTATATTTTGTATCAGGATGATCAATCACAACCTGATCTACTTTTAGGTTTAATACGTCGCATACGATCTGAACAAGAACGGTTTGAAGTCCTTGGCCAATAGGAGAGGCTGAACTACGAATATGAACTTTTTCGTCTTCTACATATAGATGACATTGTCCTTGGTCAAAAACTCCAACGCCTACTCCAGCATTTTTCATAGCAGAAGCAACGCCAACATAATACCCTTCTTTATTTTCATATTCATCATAAAATTCTTTTACTGCTTCTAAAGTCTCTTTGTAAGCAGTTCCTTCATCAGCAATCTGGCCATTCGGTAAAGATTGACCTGGAAGAATAGCATTTTTATAACGCATCTCCCATGGGCTAATGCCAACTTGTGCTGCAAGATCATTGATTGCACACTCAACAGCAAACCCTGACTGTGTAACACCGAATCCACGGAATGCTCCACCTGGAGGATTATTTGTAATAACAGCATCTCCCTCAATATCAACATTTTGATAATTGTAAGGGCCAGCAGCATGAGTACATGCACGTTGTAAAACTGGACCTGCTAGGGAAGCGTAAGCGCCTGAATCTTCTACTATACGTGCTCTCATACCTAATAATTTACCTTCTTTATCACAAGCAACTTTCATATTCATATGCATAGAATGACGCTTTGGATGAACATTTAAACTTTCTTTCCTTGATAATAATACCTTAACTGGTTTGCGCAGTAAGTAAGCAATTAATCCAGCATGATGCTGAACACTCATGTCTTCTTTACCACCAAATCCACCACCAACGTATGCAGATTTTACTCTTACCTTTCCTGAATCTGTTGGTAGACCAAGCATCATAGAAACTTCACGGAATTCATCATAAATACCTTGCCCACTGGTAATAAGCTCAACACCATCTTCTCCTACAGGGATACCAATAGCACATTCTGGTTCCATAAATGCATGCTCTGTCTGTGGCGTATAATAATCATGTTCTGAGATATATGCTGCCTTAGCAAATACTTCGTCTATATTTTCTCCACGTTTCATTTCTTCATGCTGGAAAATATTATTCTTTGGTATGAAAAGATTACCAAATTTCTTAAATCCTTGACCATGAATTTGAGGAGCACCATCTTTCATTGCTTCAAAAACATCCGTAACTGGCTCTAAAATTTCATATTCTATTTCAACTGCTGCCATAGCTGCTTCTAATTGACATTTTTTCTCCGTTACAACTAGAGCTACAGCATCACCAACATATCTTGTTTCTTCACCTACAGCGATCATCACTGGCCAATCATGGGCTAAGTGTCCGATAAAACGCTCTCCTGGAATATCTTCTGCAGTATAAACAGCAAGAACGCCTTCCATTTCAAGTGCTTTTTCTTTCTTGATGGATAATACTTTACAACGTGCAGCTGGCGGACGAATGGCTTTACCATATGTCATACCCTCTACTGTCATATCATCCACGTATTTACCAGTTCCAAGTGCCTTTGCCTTTGCATCGACACGTGCTAAACTTTCGCCAACTTTTTCATTGTGAGTTTCTGTTGGAACTTCTTCGTTTTCTCGTAACATTTTAGCTGCCAGAATAAGGGCATCTATGATTTTTACGTATCCTGTACAACGACAGATATTACCTCTGATTGCTTTGGCAACTTCTTCTCTCGTTGGATCTGGGTTGGCATCTATTAATGCTTTTCCTGACATGACCATACCTGGAATACAAAAGCCACATTGAACTGCACCTGTAACTGCAAATGCATGGCCATATACATCTTTTTCACGATCACTTAGACCTTCTAAAGTTATGATTTTTTTACCCACCATACGAGATACTTTCATGACACAAGCTTTGATAACCTTGCCATCAGCGATAATAGAACATGCTCCACATGCTCCTTGATCACAACCATTTTTTACCGCTGTTAATCCTAAATGTTCACGAAGATAATCCATGATTGATATATCTTCCTCTACTTCGTAGACTTTTCCGTTTATGTTTAATTCAAACATAGAAGCCCCCTCTTTTCATATTTTCAATTTTTAATATATTAGTTATTCTTATTAACTTCCTTCGTTTTGTATTATAACATTAAAATGGACATATTTCCATATGGTAGCGTTGTGATTATTATGGACATCGTTTGTTCTTTTCTATATTTTCACGTAGGTGTACAGAAATTCACTATTTTATGTATTCTAGGTTGTTTTATGGGCACCTAGGGCAAATTGCACAAAAAACAATGCTTTTTTTCTCTATTTTTTTGACTGTTTCCATTTATCTGTTTTAGTATGTAATAGTTTCTTTTTTTTATTCATAATATGAATGAAAACATACTTTATGGAGAGTTATTGTGATTGCGGATCAAGACTATATTACTTTATCTTTTGAATTACATCTATTTTTTGCAAGAATTATGAAAGAACATGCAATCTTCATTATGGCTGCCTTATCACCAGTGAATGAAGAATTTGCAGAAAAAGCTGAAGTCTTAAAAAAAGAATTCGAACATTTACTGATTCTTGTTCTTAATCAGTGCCAAGGGTTCATTACGGAAGCTGTTTTGGAATCTCAGGAAATTGTAACAGATTATACTTTAGGAACTGAACAAAAAACCCATCTTTTTACAGGTATTGATATTCATCAAGAAATAACTAGAATGGAGTTGAAGCTTTATTATACCGAACACCCTTCTATTGACCACAGGCTAATCAATATCGTTCGTGACATAAATAGAACAGCGGCTCACCTCATTGATCTGATGATAACTTTTAACATGCAGATTCTTCAAGCAATACAATCTTGTGATATTGTTTCAGCCCTCTATCCTACCTTTTATGACCATATCTTACACGAATGTAAAGAATACCAAGAATGCGTAGAGCAATTAGAAGAGGGATTGTATCCACGTAGTATGATTCCGCCATGCATAGAGGAATTTTGGACTCATATTATGTTAGAACACGGAGCCTTTCTCCGTGGTTTATTAGATCCTAAAGAATTTGAATTAATAAGTACTGCCAACGACTTCGTTGGAGCCTATGGCAAAATCATATCTGAATTCAATATAACACCATTTACGGATATAGAACAAAGCATCTATGAAGAAACCGTAAAGTTTCAGCAATTTAATACAGAAGGGGTCAAAGGTATCTCGTCCTGTAAAATAAAGAGTATCATTCTCCCCCTTATTGCTGATCATATTCTTCGGGAAGCAAACCATTTTCTTAGACTCATGAGAGAAGGAAAGAAACAGACTACCGATTAATTCACCGCAAACAAAGTTCTTGAACCAATCTGGAGAACCTCTCATATATTAATTCTATAAGGAGGTTGACACTATGTCCATTGGAGAACGTATCTTTTTAGTGGTAGCAATACTTTTCTTTCTCATCATGATTTGTATTAAAATCTATTTTTATGTAATAGAAAGGAAAAAAAATCAGATCATTTGTCCTAAATGTGGCCATCCAATCAAAAAGGGAGCCGTATCATTAAAAGAAGAAGAACAGAAGTATTGTAAAAAATGTGGATATAAATTGTAGTATGATACATGTAAATAAAAAAAGGCTGAACCCTTGTTCTAGATCAGATTCAGTCTTTTTATTATTTTATTTATTTTGTTAAGTATACATCTACTTGATTCTCACCAATGATTTTTTCTTTCGTATGGTCGTTTAAGTAGATGGCAACTTCCTTGCCTTTCACAATTCTTCCTGTATCTGCCGCTGTATAGATGTGCCCATTTACCATGATCTTTGTTCCGTACGGAATCACCTCTGGATCTGTAGCAATGGTGTATTCTTCGACCATTGGAGTCTCTTCCGATGCATTTGCATTTGCCAAGTCACTACAAAGATCGCTAGAACAGAAATAACTAACTTTAAAGTTGCCAAGATTTTCACCCTTTATATGGTCTGTTCCATTCTCCTCATTGATATCGCTGCTTTCATACTGAATATCTGTATCCGTTAATATTCTAGTTGCCCATACAGCTCTTGTTGTATTTAAATCACCTTGAACAATACCGTATTTGCTTCCCATGGCTTCTATTGTTTTTCCATTACCAGCATAAATAATAACGTGATCAATATAACCATTTTTAGCATAAAAAACCAAATCTCCTGGCTGAGCATCTTCCACTGGTATTTTAGTCCCATACTGCGCCTGTGCTTCAGCAACTCTTGGAAGATTGTAACCAAACTCCTTATAAATACTTAAAACAAATCCAGAACAATCTGCTCCCTCTGTTAAACTTACTCCTCCCCATACGTATGGATTGCCAATAAATTGGGATGCGAAATCTAAAACAGCCTTTCCTGCTTTACCTTCTGGAACACCGTCTTTTATGGAAGTTAATGTATAGTAACAAGCACTGTTGTCTTTTAATTCAATGATTGTCTTTGCAACCTCAAAAGAATCTTCCCCTTTATTTATCACCTCTTTGGTCACATCCTCATCAAAATCAATATATGCTCTGTTAACAAAACCTCTTACATCTCCTGATTCTATAAATATCCATTCTTGATCTTGATCATCTAATATGTAACTTAAGCTTTGACGAGTTAGAGTTCCAACAATACGGGTATTGGCTCCTTTACCTTCTCGTATATTTAAAGTATCGGCATTGGTTAATCCATACTCTTTATCAACTACCGTTCTGTAAACTGTGGTATGGGTATATAAGAATGCTTGATTTTCTTCCCTACTAACAAGTTCTTCTGCAAGTGTGGCAAGATCTTCTATACCAGCATAATCAGAGTTTTCTTCTAAAGCTTTTTCTTTTGCTTGGGCTTGATATTCTGAAAGAAGATGTTGCGCTTCTTCTCCAGTTTCCAGCATTTCCGTTTTTATAAAGCCTCTTACAGATCCTGATTCTACATAAAGCCAACCATTGTTTTGATTCTGTAAAATGTAACATAGACCTCCTGATTGCAATGCTCCAATCTCTCTAGAATCTTCTGTCATCTCCTCTAAAATAAAGGTATCTGTTGTTGCAAATCCATAAATTTTTGCCACCGTTCTAAATCGAAAATCTTGTTCTATCTCTGGCATATGAATGATCTGCTGGCTTTTTATCAGCTCTTCATTTGTTATGGTTCCAGTCTCATCTGCTTGGACTATTTCTTCTTCAGGGGCTGTAGCTATTTCATCTGTTTCCTGAGTCTCTTCAGCCGTAGGATAAGATTCAGCTTGTATATGTTCTGTTTCCTCTGGATTTTTCTGTTGGTTATCTGCTCCTATTTCTGGAGTATTCTCGCTTCCTGCTTCTGGAACCACTGGTTCCTCAGTTACAGGTGTTTCTTCCGTTTCATCGTGATCTACAACTTCGCTTTCACCAGCCCTTTCGTTGGTGATTCCCGGCTCTGGTACGTTTGCTGAAGCTATAGAGGGCGATACTGCTGATGTGACTACGGTTATGGTCAAAGCAGTCGCCAATAGCTTTTTTAGTTCTTTTCCTTTCACTAGTTATCCTCCTAGCTGTCATTTTAAGTTTCATGAATTTATCCTGATTCATGAGCAATATTTCGAAGAAACTAGTATACAATCTAACCACACTAAGATCTAATTACTGACTCTTCTTAGTATAGTATATAGTAAATCAACTCTAAAAGCTATACCTTCTTCGTTAATTTTCACTTTAATCTAAGGTTTTCTCTGCTCTGCAATCATAAATAAAAAATGGCTAGGACTTCACATGGTAAGAAGCTATGCCGCCTGTCTCTTTCTGGTGCTTCGCACTACACATGAAAGAACAAAGTTGATGATAAAATATACAAGTGCTACAAATCCAAAGATGATAAATACACGCATACTTTGATTTACGGTACTATCGATCTGTGCAGACATAATCCATTTACTATTATTAAAGAATTCTTCAATGGCTACTTGTGCTAGGAAAGACGTATCTTTTATTACTGTAATAACCTGTGATAACATGGCTGGGATAATCGCCTTAAAACACTGAGGTAAAATAATATATGTCAACGTTTGAAAGAAGTTAAACCCTTGGGTATATGCTCCCTCAAATTGACCCTTTGCTACTGAATTTAATCCTCCACGGACGATCTCTGCCATAACTGCACTGGTAAATAAAGTAAAAGACAAAATACCTGAATACATAGGTGCATCAAAAGGCTCTGGCATTCTGATCATGAATCGAATTGCTAATACCCATAATAAATTCGGAGTGTTACGGAAAATTTCAATATATACAATGCTAATACCTCTTAAAAACTTATTTCCATAGGAACGGAATAATGCTAAGATGGTTCCAAAGAAAATACTTAAAATCGTGGAAATAATTGCCACATAGAAGGTTACTCCAAGTCCTCTAAACATATACATGAGGTTGCTTTGTGTAAAAACCGATTCTAAAGCTTTTATCAAATAATTCATTATGCTTCCTCCTTTCCAGCCTGATAGGATGAAAGTAACGCCGAATAATCTTTTGGCTTAGGTGTTGCTCCAAACTTTCTTTCAAGATATCCTGATAGTCTAGCAAGTGGAAAACAAATGATAAAGTATAACACACCTGTTAAAACATAAGCTGGTCCATAATTAAGTGTAGCTGATGCATAAGAATCTGCCTGATACATCAAGTCTCCTCCTGCAATAATGGCTAAAATAGAAGTATTCTTAATTAAATTAGCTGCTACATTAGTTAATGGTGGCAACATCACTTTTAATGCCTGTGGTAAAATAATATAGATCATGGTTTGA
>DVLR01000219.1 GCA_018715425.1 Candidatus Merdenecus merdavium | reverse complement strand
GAACTTTGATGATATGATCAACAAATTCCCAGCAGGTTTGAAATGGTTAGAGAAAGTATTTAAATTAAATCCTATGTACTATATCGTAGATGGGTATAGAGGAACAATGATCGATCAGAGATGGTTCTTTGATAAACCATTTTTAACCCTATATTTTTGGGCTTTCGTATTGATTATGTTTGCCCTCAGCATGTTCGTTTATAAGAGATTGAAACCACATTTCTCAGATTCATTATAGATGTCAGGAGATATGGAATATGACAGAAATAGCAATTAATGTTTCCAATGTTTCAAAAGTCTATCGTTTATATGAAAGACCAATGTTGCGTTTAAAGGAAGCACTTAGTATAAAGAAGAAAAAGTATCACAAAGATTTTTCTGCTCTTCATGATGTTACATTTCACGTAGAAAAAGGAGAAATGCTTGGAATCATTGGAAAGAATGGTGCAGGTAAGTCTACCTTACTTAAGATCATTACTGGAGTATTGACTCAAAATTCTGGTACGGTTGAGATAAATGGTAAGATATCGGCCCTTCTTGAATTGGGAGCAGGATTTAATTTTGAGTATACTGGAATTGAAAATATTTACTTAAATGGACAAATGATTGGGTTTACTAAGGAAGAGATGGATGCAAAGATAGATGATATAGTGAACTTTGCAGATATTGGAGATTTTGTCTATCAACCAGTAAAAACATATTCGAGTGGTATGTTTGCAAGACTTGCATTCGCAGTGGCCATTAATGTAGAACCAGATATCCTGATCATAGATGAGGCATTATCTGTAGGCGACGTTTTTTTCCAGTCCAAGTGCTATAATAAAATGCAGGAACTTAAGAAAAGTGGCAAGACGATACTTTTTGTTACTCACGATATGAGCAGTATCATGAAGTATTGTAATCGGGCCATTTTAATTAATGATGGTACAAAAGTAGCTGAAGGTACTCCTAAGGAGATGATTGATCTTTATAAAAAAGTATTGGTGGGACAGTATGATCCTAAAGAAGATGATTTAGAAACCCTCAGTGAGGTTTTGGATGGAGAGAAGGAAGAAAAAGTGATTCAAGAGGGATCTTGGAAGAGCCATATGCTTGTAAATCCTAATTTTATTAATTATGGTGATCAACGTGCAAGTATTATTGATTATGGTATCTTTGATGAAAACGGAAGAATCACAAATACCATCTATAAATTGGATACATTTATGATTAGAATGAAAGTAAAGTTTCATACAAACATTAAAAATCCTATTTTTGCTTATAGTATTAAAGATTTGAAAGGTACAGAACTTTGCGGTACCAATACTATGATTGAGGATCAGACCTTAGATGAGGTGAAGGAAGGGCAGATTATCGAACTTTCATTTACCCAAAAAATGATGCTTCAAGGTGGACAACATTTACTCCAGCTTGGATGCACAGGATTTGAAAACGAGAATTTAGTTGTTTACCATAGACTTTATGATATATGTTGTATTCAGGTAGTAACAGATAAGATGACCATAGGGTACTGTGATTTAGACTCTAAAGTGGAGTATAATTTATAAGTTTGTTAAGTTAAATGAAGAAATATAAGTGAGGTAAATAATAAGATGGTAGAGAAGATCGGAAATGTAAAATTAAATTATGAATTCTATAAAGGTACAGATCATTACAGCGATGGAGATATTGAAGATGAATTATTAAAATATGTTGAAGAATCCGAAGATGTATTGAAGATACTGAAAAACGATAACAGATGGCCAATTCTCTATCATCTGTCCCCTGTCCGCCAGAATATTTTAGATTGGTACCCTATCGGTAAAGATAGCCAAGTATTGGAGATCGGGGCAGGATGTGGTGCCATTACAGGAGTGTTATGTAAAAAAGCAAAAAATGTAACGTGTATTGACTTATCTAAACGTAGATCTTTGATCAATGCCAATAGAAATAAACGGTATGATAATTTAGAAATTATGGTTGGTAATTTTAATGATATTATACTAGAAGAAAAATATGATTATATAACACTAATTGGAGTTCTTGAATACGCAGCTTATTATACTGATTCAGAAAGACCTTTTGTGACATTTCTAGAAAATATTAAGAAAATGTTGAAACCAGGCGGTAAGGTTTTAATAGCAATTGAGAATAAATTTGGGTTAAAATACTGGGGTGGTGCAAGGGAAGATCACACAAGTGTGTATTTTGATGGATTGGAAGGTTACCATCACACTGGTAGTAAGGTGAGAACCTTTTCAAAAACACAGCTTACACAGATTTTGCATCAAGCAGGGTTTTTCTCTAATGAATTTTATTATCCTTATCCAGATTATAAATTTCCACAGCAGATTTTCTCCAATGAATATTTACCTAAACATGAAGATATTATCATAAGTATGGGCTCATACGACAAGGATAGACTACGTCTTTTCGATGAAAATCTTGTATTTGGTGAAATAATTGAAGAAGAAATGTTTGATTTTTTTACAAATTCATTTTTCGTAGAAGCTGGAATGGATTAGAAAGGAAAACAAATGGATAAAAAAATATATTCAAAGTTAACGAAGGAGAGACGTGAAGAATTTCAGATTGAAACTAGTATCTATAAAACTCATTCTGGTAAGAAGGTAACAAAATCTCCACTATCAAAGCTAGCGGAGAGCCATATTGAGCAAATTTATGACAATTATGTTTTCTGTAGGCAGCATAATATAGATATGCTTGTAAAAAGTCATTTAGAAGAAGAAACCATTGTGTTTGATTTCGTTTCAGGTGAAAGCTATGGAGAGAAACTACTTGCTTTGATCAAACATAATAAGGAGGATTTTCTCTCTGATATCCATCAATATAAAGAATTTATCGAGAGAACTATATTGGATAAAAATAAATTTGTAATTTCAGAAGATTTCAGAAAGATTTTTGGCGATGTAGAAGGTTTAGAAGGAAAGGAAGCAGGAATCAACTTAAATATAGATATGTCATTTGATAATATCATATTTGGTGAGGATGGATCTCCAAATATTATTGATTATGAATGGATGTTTCGTTTTCCAATACCAATTGAATTCTCAGCATTTCGTGCTATAAATGCTTTTTGGGTAAAGAATCATAGGGAATTATATGGACGAGTAGAATTTGAGGAAATTCTTGGGGCAGCAGGAATAAGTCTGGATGATTATCAGATCTACCTTAAGATGGATGAACGTTTTTTAGAATACGTTAATGGAGATGAATATTCTTACAATCAGATACTGGAACAATATAAAGAGAAAGTACATTATGTTCAGGATATAGTCATCGAGAGAGAACTATTTGCACAGATATTTGTCGATGATGGAAGGGGATTCAATGAAATGGATTCTATCAGGGTTCCTTTGAAATTCAATCAAGAAGACGTGAAATTGGAGCTTGATATCAGTTCTTTCCATAGCGTAAAGAAATTACGAATCGATCCACTTAATCATTCTAGTATTGTCAAGTGCATATATATGAAAGCTTATGATGAAAATGGTAAAGAAATTGTTATGATGGAACAGGATATAAATCAGGGAATTAGTAATGCAAAGACTCAGTTTTTTGACACATATTTTTTCCAAACGGAAGATCCTCAATTTATCTATGAATTTGCAAAAGCTAGAAAGATTACGAAACTTGACTTATATTATCAATTGCTTCTAAATGATATGGATAATTATAAAGCTATACTAGAAATTATGGAAGGTATAGTTCTGAATTCTAGTGATTTGCAATCAAATTATTATGATAGGATGAAACAGTTAGATCAGGAGATAATAAAGGAAAAAAAATTATCTGAAAAACTTAAGAAAAAGATAAGAGATCACGAAGATGAGTTAAAGGTCTTACAAGATCTTAAACAAAAAGAAATACAGAAAATAGAAGAAGCTCAGGCTAAACGTGACGAGATGGTAAGACTACAGCAAATAGAATTAGAGAGAATAAAAACACAAGATCTAGAAGCTACTGCTGTTAACAAATATATACAAGGAACGAAGGCTTATAAAATTTTTCTTAAGAGGAAAGTTGAAAAGAATGTGCTAAAACAGCAGTAAACTTTTGAAAGGTTAAATAATGATATGATAGAAAATAGTTTTAATATAACAAGTTTGAGATTTCATCTACTGGATCATGATACATTTATTGTACAAGGGTGGTTTAGAAAGAATAATATAGATAACAATACAATTGAGATGTACTTGGATAACGATCCTATTAATGTTGAAGTGGCTGTATACACAGATGCAGAAATAAGAAGAAAATATCTTGGAATTGATTTTTCTGTTGATACAGAATATAGTTTTAGTGTGAAATTACCTGAGAACTATACTAAATATAAGGAGCTTTATATTTATACAGTCAAGAATGATGATAAGAGGTTAACCATTAGTATTAGTACTTCCGATCTACATGATCTACAGGAGAATATACCTTCCTGTATAGACAGTTCCTTATATGATAAAAAAAGCAAGACCCTTACCGTAAAAGGATGGGCAGTATCAAGGGAGCCTGTTACTTTAGGCGTCACTACTTTAAAAGGCGAAGAAGTAAATAGCGAATCATCTTTCCATGAAAGAGGGGATGTAGTAGCTAATTATAAGGAAACCCCTATAGACATTAGTTGTGGATTTGAGATTAAAGCTATAACAGATCCGAACACAAAGCTTATTATCCATATTAAGAATAAGTATAAGGAGACTATCCATATGGTAACAGCAGTGACACCAGAGGAGCCACCGAAAGAGAAATTAGA
>DVLR01000218.1 GCA_018715425.1 Candidatus Merdenecus merdavium | reverse complement strand
CGTCCATAGATAATAAAACCTTTCTGATAATGAATTCCTCCTGTCGTAAATTTATATCCAGGAGTTAGTATACCATAGTTGAGACATTTTCCCTTGCGGTATATAGAGACATTATCACAAATGGTTCATACTAAATGAATAAAAGGGTAAATATTACTTGCAAAAATAAAAAATGAGTTATATAATATGAGAAGGCAAAGGCGTCAAAAGTCTCAAGCAGGAGCAGAATCTGTTTGTAGATCATTTTGATGCTATTTTTTTATGTAAAGGAGAATCATGCATGGGATACATTGATGAAGTTATTGCACAAGTAATAGAAAAAAACCCAGCTCAGCCTGAGTTTCATCAGGCGGTTAAGGAGGTATTAGAATCTTTAAGAGTTGTGGTAGAAGCAAATGAAGAGGTTTATAAAAGAGAAGCATTATTAGAGAGAATGGTTCAACCTGAAAGACAGTTTGTATTTCGTGTACCTTGGGTAGATGATCAAGGACAAGTACAAGTGAATACTGGAATGCGTGTACAATTTAATGGAGCTATTGGTCCATATAAAGGAGGACTTCGTTTTCATCCTTCCGTTAATTTAGGAATTATTAAGTTTTTAGGATTTGAACAAACCTTTAAAAATTCTCTAACAGGTCTTCCTATGGGCGGCGGTAAAGGTGGAGCCGATTTTGATCCAAAGGGTAAATCCGATCGAGAAATTATGGCCTTTTGCCAGAGTTTTATGACTGAGCTTAGTAAATATATTGGAGCTGATACGGATGTTCCAGCAGGAGACATTGGTGTAGGTGCAAGAGAAATAGGATATTTATTTGGTCAATATAAGAGGATTGCAAGCAAATATGAGGGAGTATTAACAGGAAAAGGTCTTTCTTATGGTGGATCTTTAGTTAGGACTCAAGCTACAGGCTATGGATTACTCTACTTAACAGACGAATTATTAAAACTGAACAATATATCACTAGCAGGAAAGACAGTGGCAGTTTCAGGTTCTGGTAACGTTGCTATTTATGCTACCGAAAAAGCCATTGAATTAGGTGCTAAGGTTGTAACAGCCAGTGATTCTAAAGGCTGGATATATGATCCAGAAGGGATAGATCTTGAGGTATTAAAAGAGATTAAAGAAGTAAAAAGAGAGCGTATTTTAGAATACACAAAATATAGGCCAAATGCACAGTACCATGAAGGCAAGGGTGTATGGAGTGTGAAGGTAGACATTGCATTACCTTGTGCAACACAAAATGAACTTCACTTAGAAGATGCAAAACAATTAGTAAGCAACGGTTGTATTGCTGTATGTGAAGGAGCCAATATGCCAACCACATTAGAGGCTACCAAGTATCTACAAGAAAATAAAGTGATTTTTGCACCTGGAAAGGCTGCAAATGCTGGTGGTGTAGCAACCAGTGGATTAGAAATGGCACAAAATAGTGGTAGAATTAGTTGGACTGCAGAAGAAGTAGACGAAAAATTAAAAAATATTATGATAAACATTACTCATAATATCTCAGATGCAGCTGAGCGATATGGAGCAAAAGGAAATTACGTATTAGGAGCTAATATTGCAGGCTTTGAAAAGGTAGCAGATGCTATGCTTGCACAAGGAGTCTGCTAATTGGTGAAGAAGTAGAAGATAAGATAAGTAGTCTATAACTATTTCCATGAAAGAGAGAAGAAAAGAGTTAAAATTTTCTTCTCTCAATTTATTTTATTGTGGAAAAGGATCATCCTTTTAAAAAAACAAATTCTTTATCCGTAGAGAGAGAAGGGTCAAAATAAAATCCATCTTCCTTAAATTCTTTTACTTGTTGGGGATCATGAATCTGGTTCTTTACGATGTATTCTACCATTCTTCCTCTGGCCATTTTTGCAGCTGTAGCAAGAACTTTATAGCTTCCCTTATTCATAACCTTAAAAATACAGGTAATAAAGGTATCTTGTGGTTGCAGATATTTTTGGATGCATTTGCTATATTCATTAGATGCTAAATTAATTATGACATCTTGGTTTTTAAATAATTCCTCATAGAGATCTTTTCCCCAATAGTCATAGAGATTCTTTTTGTCCCTTAAAGGTAATTTTGTTAACATTTCTAAACGGTATTCGTAAATACTATCATAAGGTTTTACCACTCCGTATGCACCACTTAAAATTCTGATGTGTTCTTGAGTAAACTCCTTCTCTTCTTCAGTTAGGTTATGTATATTCATATATTTATATTGAATACCATCATAAGTCTCGATAGCAGATGTTCCTTTATGATCAAAACACATAACTCTATAGCGTTCCATGCTATCCACGGATAATTTTTCGTTGATTTTCATCAATTCTTGTAAATCGAAGGGAGAATATGTACGAAGCTTTGCCACGATTTCTTGAGTTTTTTCCATAAATACAGGAATTGTTTTGGGAGGTGTTTTTGAACGTTTAGGATCCATATTTTTGGCTGGTGAAATAATTGTTATCATAAGTATACTCCTCTTTATATCCTTGCAAAAAGATTTTTGATCAGTTTCTCCCATTAGTCGTTCAATGAGAGATATGTTCTATTATAATGGATATTCTGTAAAGATTGCAAGGGATCACATCTTTAGGGTGCAAAAAATTAAATTTCTTGTTATAATAGGGAATGATATATATTTGATAGGTTAAAATCAAAGGATAGAGGAAATTTTTAATTTAGGATAAGGTGAGATAGATGAAAAGAAGATTTGTTACAGGGATAATCACGCTACTCTGCCTCTTTACTGGATGTAGTAATAGTGGAGAAAATTCTGATATAAATAAAAAACCAATAGAAAGTAAGGCAATAGAAAGTAAGGCAACAGAAAGCCAAGGGATCAATGAAACTACAGAATCAGAAGAGGGAATACAGGAAGAAAGTTTCACAGAAGATCAGGATGGACAAGTCGTGGCATCAGATCAGAATATAACTCCAGAAGAATTAAAGACCATGATGGATGAAGGGAAGGATTATATTTTGATCGATATAAGAACAAGGGAAAAATATGATACTGGTTATATTCCAGGGGCTGTCCAAGTAGATTTACCAGAACTTGAAGGTTTATTACAGCAGGGTATGACAAATAAAAAAGAGACAGATATTGTTGTTTATGGAGATGAAGAGAACAATAGCAAAGAAGCATTGGAGCTTCTGCTTTCCCTTGGCTATAGTAAAACCAGGGATCTTGGGGATGTAAGTGAATGGCCCTATGAATTAACAACGGTCTTAGAAGATTTAAATACCATTCCTGATGGACAAGAAGAGCCAGGGGTTGGTTGATACGCCAAAGAGGATAGTAAAAAAGAACTGGTAGGATCATTATAGGAGTGGAAATATGATCATTAGAGATATTGAAAAAAAAGATATGAATAGAGTACTTGACATCTATAGCCCTTACATTAGAAACAGTATCATTACTTTTGAATATGATGTTCCGTCAGTCTCCATCTTCTGTGATAGAGTTGAGAGAGTAATTGGACAGTTTCCATGGCTAGTTTGTGAAATAGAAGGTAAGATTGCAGGATATGCATATGCATCCCACTACCGAGAAAGAACGGCTTTTAGCTGGGATTGTGAACTTTCTATTTACTTAGATCCTGCTTTTAGTGGAAGGGGGATAGGAAAAGTACTTTATAGCCGTTTGATAGAATTAGTAACCATGCAGGGATATTTTCAAGCATATGCGTTAGTTTCTCTTCCTAATATAAGAAGTGAGAAGCTCCATGAATCATTAGGTTTTGAATTTGAAGGAAGATTGAAAAATGTAGGGTATAAATTAAACCAATGGATCGATTTGGGACAGTATGTAAAGAGATTGAAACCACTGGATGATCCAGGGTCTTTTCCCATGCCTTACAACACCCTTAATAAAAGAAAAATAAAAGATATTTTAAAAGTTTAAAAAGTATGGTTCGTATGAGGAGAAATTAAAATGGACAAAATAACCCAAGAGTTTAAAAATAAGGACACGGAAGAGCTAGTCCGTTTAAATAAATATTTGAGCAATGCAGGAGTATGTTCTAGAAGAGAGGCAGATCGACTCATTGAAACTGGTAAAGTAACTGTAGATGGTGTTCGAGCAGAAATGGGTATGAAAGTCAATGATACTATGGAGATCAAGGTAAATAAAAAAATCATATCTAGCAAAGAAAAGATGGTTTTAATTGCTGTAAACAAACCAGTTGGAATTGTATGCACAACAGATCCTAGAGAGAAAGATAATATTGTGGATTTTTTAAAGTATCCTCAAAGGATTTACCACATTGGACGGTTAGATAAAGATTCTGAGGGCTTACTTCTCATGACTAATAATGGGGATATTGTAAATAAAATCCTAAGATCTGGAAACCAACATGAAAAAGAATATATTGTAACGGTAAATCGCCCTATTACAAAAGCATTTATAAAAAAGATGTCTGAAGGTGTTCCTATTTTAGATACTGTGACAAAGCCTTGTAAAGTAACGCCTTTAGGTAAAAATAAGTTTAATATTATTTTAACTCAAGGACTGAATCGACAAATCCGAAGAATGTGTGAATATTTAGGTTACAAAGTAGTGACACTAAAAAGAATACGTATTATGAATATCCATCTGGGACGTCTTCATTCAGGCGGATATAGGAATTTAACGACAGAAGAGATGAATAAGCTTTATATGCTTATGGAACATTCTTCAAACACGGTAGATGCTAGAGAGGATATAGAATAAATATAAAGATGCCCTTTATCCATGTTAAGGGTTTCTTAAGATATCAAAGTGGAGGTTTGTCATGCAGGATAAAGTGTCAAGAATGAAGGAATTAATTAAAATATTAAATGAGGCAGGAAAGGCCTATTATCAAGAAGATCGTGAAATCATGCCAAATGTGGAGTATGATAAACTGTACGACGAACTACAAAATTTAGAAGAAGAGACTGGTATTAGTCTTGCTGGAACACCTACAAAAAGTGTAGGATATGAAGCTTTAAATGAATTGCCTAAAGAAGCCCATGAGCAGCCCATGCTTTCCCTTGATAAAACAAAAAATATAGAAACCCTAGGAAAATTTCTAGGTGATAAAAAAGGGTTATTATCGTGGAAGTTGGATGGGCTTACCATTGTTCTTACTTATCGTGGTGGAACACTGATAAAAGCCGTTACAAGGGGGAATGGAGAAATTGGAGAAGTCATTACAAATAATGCCAGGGTATTTCAAAATATTCCTCTTACCATCGCTTATAAAGGAGAACTAATTATAAGAGGAGAAGCGGTCATCACATATTCCGATTTTCAAAAGATAAATCAAGAAATAGCAAATATAGATTCTAAATACAAAAACCCAAGAAACCTTTGTAGTGGATCCGTAAGACAGCTAAACAATGAGATAACAGCCAGAAGAAAAGTAAACTTTTTTGCTTTTGCTTTAGTCCAGGCAGCAGATGTAGATTTTTTAAATTCACGAAAGAATCAATTAGAATGGTTGAGGAATCAAGGGTTTGATATTGTAGAGTATCAAGAGGTTGTTTTGGCAAACCTAGAAGAACAGGTCTTAGGATTTGAAGCGCGTATTACAGATTATGATTTGCCTTCAGATGGTCTCGTTTTAATATACGATGATATTGCTTATGGTAACTCCTTAGGCTCAACAGCGAAGTTTCCAAGGGATTCTTTTGCTTTTAAATGGGCAGACGAAATGAAAGAGACTCATTTAGTGGATATTGAGTGGAGTCCATCTAGAACAGGACTCATTAATCCAGTGGCTATTTTTGAGCCAGTAGAATTAGAGGGTACAACCGTAACGAGGGCCAGCGTCCATAATGTTAGTATTTTAAAAGAGTTAGAACTAGGAATTGGGGATGTGATTACTGTATATAAGGCCAATATGATCATTCCTCAAATTGCCGAGAATCTGACTAGAAGCAGCAATTTAGAATTACCAAAACAGTGTCCAGTCTGCCATGGAGAAACTATTATTAAGAAACAAAATGATGTAGAATCATTATATTGTCCCAATGAAGAGTGTTTGGTAAAGAAAATAAAATCATTTACTCTTCTTGTCAGTAGAAATGGTTTGAATATAGAAGGGCTATCAGAAGCAACTCTAGAAAAATTCATTGTTAAAGGATATATAAAAGAATATGCCGACATCTTTCATATATCCAATTACAAAGATGAAATTGTGGTTATGGAGGGATTTGGAGAAAAATCCTATGAAAATTTAATCAATAGTATAGAAAAAGCAAGAGATACTAATTTACCTAAAGTTATTTACAGTTTAGGTATTAGTAATATTGGATTAGCTAATGCTAAAATGATTTGTAAGCATTTTCATTACGATATAGAAGCAATGGAAAGCGCTGATATAGAAGAACTTAGTCAGATCGACGGCGTTGGAGAGATCATTGCCAGAAGCTTTGTCACTTACTTTGCAAATGAGAACAAAGCGGAGCAGTTTAGACATCTATTACTAGAGCTTCACTTAGAAGACATGAAAGTAAAAACAAGTGATTTGATCTTTGAAGGGATTAATTTTGTCATTACAGGTAGCGTAGAACACTTTAAAAACAGGAATGAAGTAAAGGATATCATAG
>DVLR01000217.1 GCA_018715425.1 Candidatus Merdenecus merdavium | reverse complement strand
CATATCTGCAAAGGTAGCAGATGAGTATCCAAAGGAATAAGTATCCATAACTAATGAATATAGAAAGCTATTTGTAGGCTTTTCATCATGCTTTTCAAAAAGTTCTTCGCATATCCCACTATCTTTAGCTGCTCTTGATAATAAATCTTTATCATAGAACGTAATTTCTAAATCATTTGCCAGTTTACGACCGATCTCTCGTCCACCACTACCGAACTCCCGTCCAATTGTTATAATTGTTCCTGTATTCATAGAGCAATCCTCCTTTATGTTTATCATATTATGTTATATCATTCTTTCATATTCCGTTTTTGATATCTCCTAGCAGAGAAGTTGTCCAATGTTTTCGTTTTTATATTGGATTAACTATATTATAAGACAAAACCGTAAAAATGTACATAGATGATTCTATAAAGGTAGATCATGCAATAAGAAAAGATCTTAGACATGAAAGAAAGAAAATATAGTTATTTGCCTAGTTTATGAATAAGATCTTTAAAGTATTCTGGCAATGGAGCCTGGAATTCTATATACTCTTTTGTCCGTGGATGAACAAAACCTATTTCCATAGCATGAAGGGTTTGACCTTGTAGCTTAAAAGGGGATTTTTTAGGTCCGTAGATGGCATCTCCTAGCAAAGGATGTTGAATACTAGTCATGTGTACCCTAATTTGATGAGTTCTACCAGTCTCCAATTGACATTCAATGTAGCTATACCCTTCTAAATCTTTTAGAACCTCATAATGAGTAACAGCAGGTTTTCCGTTTTTCTCATTGATAGCCATTTTCTTTCTGTCAATGGGGTGTCTGCCAATAGGACCACAAATGGTCCCCTTTTTTTCCTTAAAAGTTCCGTATACAATGGCACGATATTTCCTGGTAATAGTATGTTCTTCTAATTGCTTTGCAACATCTATATGAATATCATCTTTTTTACATACAATCAAAGCTCCTGTCGTATCCATATCAATACGATGGACAATACCAGGACGTATTTCTCCATTTATTGTGGAAAGCGAAAAGGATCCTTGTTGAGCATAATATAGTAAAGCATTTACTAAGGTACCGCTACTATGCCCAGCTCCAGGATGCACCACCATTCCCTTAGGTTTATTGACAATAAGGAGATCTTCATCTTCATACAGTATGTCTAGTGGAAGATCTTCTGGTAAAACTTCAGTATCTATCTCCTCAGGAATGGATATTATTACTTCTTCCTTAGAAGATAATTTAAACCCTACTTTTTGATTCTTCCCATCAACCGAAACCTGATGATCCTTCACTAATTTTTGTATGTAGGATCTCGATAGTTTTGGAAATTTTAAGCTTAAGTATTTATCAAGCCTTTCCCCTTGATACTCTTCTTCTACCAAATATTTGTTCAGTGAAACTTCTCTATCTTGAGACATATATTTATTTATCCTTTTTTCTTATACTAAACATGTCATAATCTTCTTCTTTCCAAACAAAGATTCCTAAAATTAAAAAGATCCCTGCAGAGATTACTACATAACAATCAGCAACATTAAAAATAGGAAAGTTGATTAAGCAGAAATCAAAAAAATCTACCACAAATCCAGCAGTTGCACGGTCAATAAAGTTTCCTAATGCACCAGAGGCTAAAATCACAAATAAAAAACGAATAGGAGCAAACTTTTTATTTCCCTTCGGTACATATAAATAAGCAAAAATTAAAGCAACCAAAAAACAAAGGGTTAAAATAATAAAAAATATTTGCTTGTTTTGCATCATTCCAAAAGCAGCTCCTCTATTTTCTAAATAAGTCAATTGAAATACATCTTTTATGATAATAAAACTTTCTTTTCCTTTTAGCTTTACCGTTGCTAAATATTTTGTATATTGATCAAATACAGTTAATAAAATGACCCCAAAAATTCCTAAAAGGATTTGCTTTTTTGTTGCAGTTATGGATTTCATTCGCCTTTATCCCCCTCAATTAAAAAGGAAATAGCTTCTAATAATTCCTGATCAGTGACGGTAGTGTCAACCATAGCCTCTCCTAGTGATTTTAATAATACAAACTTAATTTGACCTGCATCCATCTTTTTATCGCTTTTCGTAACATGTAATATATCTTCTGCTAAAAGTCCATCTATGGAAATAGGAAGGTTAAAACCTACGTTCATATCTCTTATTTCATAGAACTCTTCTGTAGACAGATACTTTCTTTTATAGGAGATATAGGCTGCAGCAACACTACCTAAGGCTACACACTGACCATGAAGCATGGTTCCATTTAATAGTTTTTCAATGGCATGTCCGATGGTATGCCCAAAATTAAGTAAGGCTCTCTCTCCCTGCTCCATAGGATCTTTTTCTACAACTCTTCTTTTGATTTTGCAGCTTTTTAAAATCATAGAGGTCATAACTTCCGTATCACGATCCTCTATTTCTGACATATGTTCAATAAGCCATTCATAATATTTTGCATCTTTAATCAATCCATGTTTGAGAATCTCACCCATACCGCAAGCAAACTCATCCTCTCCTAAAGAACGAAGTACAGGAAGGCTAATATATACTAATTTGGGTTGATGAAAAGCTCCAATCATATTTTTATATCCATGGAAATCAACACCAGTTTTCCCACCGATACTACTATCAACACAAGAAAGCAAAGTGGTAGGCACCTGTATAAAATCAATACCTCTTAAGTAAGTAGCTGCTGTATAACCTGTTAAGTCTCCAACCACACCACCACCTAATGCAATCAGCATGTCCTTTCGATCAAAATGTTCTAAAATTAAATGTTCGTATAAGGATTTTACAGTATCCAGTTTTTTTTGTTGCTCTCCTGCTGGGAAAGTAAATGAAGTAATGGTTCCCACAACTGGTTTAACGATACTAATAAATTCATCCAAATATAAAGGTCCAACATT
>DVLR01000216.1 GCA_018715425.1 Candidatus Merdenecus merdavium | reverse complement strand
AAAGATAAGTTAAAATGAGATTGCTAAAAAAGTGGCAATCTTTTGTTAATTTTATGGGGAAATTGTTTATTATATCTTAATTTAGAAACTTAAAGATTTCATCATACTTAAAGTTACAAAACTCCTGTTATAGAGAGCCAATTTCTCCTATAGCTGATGCTATAACGTGGAGCAAATGATTGAGATATATAAAAAAATAGATATACTTGTGGTTGTATCTATTTGCTGTTAATATTGGAAACAAGTTAATAAGTAAGTGAACTGTCACTTTAATACTTAGTAAGGAGAAAGACATGAAAATCAACAAAACTACGGATTATGCAATCCGAATTATTAGAGCTCTTTACGATAATGGAGGAGTAGTAACTTCTAAATCAATTGCAGAAAAGGAAAACATTTCTCAAGGCATGTTAATGAAAATCATGAGAACTCTAAAAAGCCTTGGTATTGTAGAATCACATCAAGGTAGAGGAGAAGTTTCTGGAGGCTTTTCACTTAGAAAATCACCAAAGAATTTAACGTTACTAGATATGATTGAAGCAATGGAAGGTCCAGTAGTAATGGCTGATTGGGTTAGAGATGATCTATCATTAATAAATATTAGTACTGTTTATCAGGAATATGACCGTATTACCAATATATTAAGAATGGAATTGGAACGTTATTCGCTGTATGATATTTTTACTAACGATAAAGTAAAAACACAGACAAAAAAGTAAGAAATATGGTAATAATGACTAAAGAGCTCTAGATAAAATTAGGGCTTTTTTATATACAGGAACATTCTATCAGGTAAAGAACCTTATTTATGGATGGAGTTATGGTATAAGGGGGAGATCTTGTGATGAAGAAGATATTAGAGCAGGGGAAGAAAAGACAAACACTACTGTCATAATCATGGCTAATATAGGCTATGTTCGAGAAGAAGTTGGGACTTTAGTAGTGACACAATAAAGGATTTGTACTATAATGAATAGGCAGTAAAAATGAAGGTGTCCACTAGATGACACCTATTTTATTAAATGGAGATAACACAATGAGTATATATGATACACTGAATGATGAACAAAGGAAAGCGGTCTTTTGTACAGAGGGGCCACTGCTTTTATTGGCAGGTGCTGGGTCTGGTAAAACAAGAGTTTTAACGCATCGAATTGCATATTTAATAGAAGAAAAAGGGATCAATCCATGGAATATTATGGCTATTACTTTTACGAACAAAGCCGCAGGAGAAATGAGAGAAAGAGTTGACCAAATTATTGGATTTGGCTCTGAGAGCATTTGGGTTAGTACTTTTCATTCCACTTGTGTAAGAATATTAAGACGGTACATAGATCGTTTGGGTTATGACAATAACTTTACCATTTATGATAGTGATGATCAAAAGAGTATTATGAAAGATGTATGTAAGCGTTTAGATATCGATACAAAAATGCTCAAAGAGAAAGCTATTTTAGGAGCTATTTCCTCAGCTAAAGATGAACTGGTTTCGGTAGAGGAATATGAATTAAATGCTATGGGTGACTTTGGTAAAAAGAAAATCGCTGAAGCTTATAAAGAGTATCAAAAACAACTGCGTAGCAACAATGCTTTAGATTTCGATGATTTAATCGTTAAAACTGTGGAGTTATTTCAGAATTGTCCAGATGTACTAGACAATTATCAGGAACGTTTTAAATACATTATGGTAGATGAGTATCAAGATACTAACACCGCACAATTTAAACTGGTTAGTTTATTGGCATCGAAATACCAAAATCTTTGTGTCGTTGGCGATGACGATCAATCCATCTATAAATTTAGAGGGGCTAATATTGGAAATATTTTAAACTTTGAAAAGTTCTTTCCAGAGGCAACAACCATTAAATTGGAACAGAATTATCGATCTTCAAAAAATATTCTTGATGCTGCAAATACTGTGATTAAAAATAATTTAGGAAGAAAAGATAAAACTCTTTGGACGGATCATGGTGAGGGAGAAAAGATTCAATTTCGCCAATTCCAGACGGCATACGATGAAGCAGAGTATATTTCAGGGGACATTATGAGAAAAGTAAATGTAGATCAGGAATATACTTACAATGATTGTGCAATCTTATATAGAACCAATGCTCAATCTCGTATGTTCGAGGAGAAGTTTTTACTTGCTAATATCCCATATAAGATTGTTGGTGGTGTAAACTTCTATGCAAGAAAAGAGATCAAGGATCTTTTGGCGTATTTAAAAACGGTAGATAATGCACGAGATGATTTGGCAGTAAGACGTATTATTAACGTTCCCAAAAGGGGGATTGGAGCCACTTCCTTAAGTAGAGTACAAGATTACGCTGATGAGAATGGATTAAGTTTTTACCAGGCATTAAGGGCTGCGGAAGAGATTCCAGCACTTGGTAGAGCTAGTAGTAGGATCAAGCCATTCGTAACCTTCATACAGACACTAAGAAGTAAACAAGAATTTTATTCTTTAGCGGAACTCTTAAATGATATTATTGAAGATACTGGTTATGTGAAAGAGCTTGAGGCTGAGGATAGCGTTGAAGCCAGAGCAAGAATTGAGAATATCGATGAATTTATCACTAAAGTAGTCACTTACGAAGAAGAGACAGAAGAGCCAAGTCTCAGTGGCTTCCTAGAAGAAGTAGCTTTAATCGCAGATATAGATAATCTAGATGAAGATAGCAATCATGTGGTACTAATGACCTTACATAGTGCAAAAGGACTTGAGTTTCCAAACGTCTATTTAGCGGGGATGGAAGATGGTATCTTTCCAAGTTATATGACGATTACTTCTGACGACTCCACGGAGCTAGAAGAAGAAAGACGCCTTTGTTACGTGGGAATTACCAGAGCCATGCAACATTTAACATTAACGAGTGCAAGACAGCGTATGATTCGTGGTGAAACGCAGTACAATAAAGTGTCTAGATTTATCAGAGAGATCCCGAGAGAGCTGGTGGATTTAGGAAACACCATAGAAGAAAAGGTAAAAGAGATACCTCGCTCCAGCATCTATCAAGAGGCAAAAAATGCTTTCCAAACAAAAGTATTTGAACCAAAACAATTTAAAGTCACAAAGGCAGATAAGCTAGAATACGAAGTAGGTGATACAGTTAAGCATATAAAATTTGGTGTGGGTATTGTAAAATCCATTGTAGAAGGTGGCAAGGATTACGAAGTGACTGTAGATTTTGATAAAGTGGGGATAAAGAAAATGTTTGCTGCCTTTGCCAAATTAAAAAAATTATAAATTATATCAGAAATCATGGAAAACTAAGTATTTTGATGGTATAATAACAATAACTTGGGAATAATAAGATTTATTCTAGTAATGAATAAAAAGTCATGAATGATAATGGAATGAAGAAAGGTTGTGTTATAATGAACAGGGTAGAAGAGTTATTAAATGCAATACAGAAAAAAGAGGAAGAGAAAACGAAAAGCACCGTTCTATGGGTATTGGCTATTATCGGTGCAGTAGCAGCAGTGGCAGCTATCGCTTATGGAGTATATCGTTTCTTTACACCAGATTATTTAGAGGATTTTGAAGACGATTTAGATGATGACTTTGACGATTATTTTGATGAAGAAGATGAGGACGAAGAATAGAGTCCTTATTTTATGAAAGTAATGGATAAGATGAATAGGGTGGTTTAATCTGGAGGAAAACTAGATTGAACCATCCTATTTTTTGTGTCTAGGCAAGGAGTCAGGTAAAGAATGACATTCTTTTAGTAGTGATCTATGATACAAAAGCCAGAATATATTTCTTTTGATTTAGAAGATAGAGAGAATATAAATAGTTTTCTAGATTTATTTAAGAAAAAATGATAAAGTATAAGAAGTAATATAAAAAATACGATAGAAAATAGATTAAGAGGTAGATGGAGTGAAAAAGGGACAAGTTTTAGAAGGGGTCATTGAGAAAGTAAAATTTCCTAATAAGGGTATTGTAAATATAGATGGAGAAAAAATAATTGTTAAAAATGGAGTTCCAGGACAGAAGGTTCGTTTCTCCATTAACAAGAAAAAGAAAGATCGTTATGAAGGCAGATTAATAGAAGTATTAGAAACATCTCCAATAGAAATAGAAGCTACTTGTCCTCATTTTGGAGTTTGTGGAGGCTGCCTATATCAGAATTTAAGCTATGAAGATCAGCTGAAATTAAAAGAATCACAAGTGAAAGAACTACTAGACAGTGTCTGTTCTCATTATGTTTATGAGGGAATCCTAGGCAGCCCTATTTCATGTTCATATCGTAATAAAATGGAATTTTCCTTTGGCGATGAAGTGAAGGATGGACCTTTGGCTTTAGGAATGCACAAAAGAGGTAGTTTCCATGATATCGTAACCGTTGATCAGTGTAAAATTGTGGATCACGATTATAACTTGATCTTAGATTGTGTATTAAATTATTTCAAAAGCAGAAACGTTAGTTTTTATCATAAAATGCGCCATGAAGGATATTTACGTCATTTGCTTGTGAGGAAAGGATTTAAGACGAAGGAAATCTTAATCGATTTAGTCACATCTAGCCAAGAAGAAATGGATTTGACGGATTTCGTTCAAGAGCTACTAAATTTGCCATTGGAGAATAAGATCGTGGGGATCTTACATACCTTAAACGATAGTTTGGCAGATGTGGTAAAAAATGATGGAACCACCATACTATACGGACAAGATTATTTTTATGAGGAATTATTGGGACTTCAATTTAAAATATCACCCTTTTCGTTTTTCCAAACCAATTCTCTTGGGGCAGAGGTGCTTTATTCAGCTGCTAGAGAGTATATCGGTGAAACGAAAGATAAGATTATTTTCGATTTATATAGCGGTACAGGGACAATAGCACAGATATTGGCTCCAGTGGCTAAGCGTGTCATTGGTGTGGAGATTGTGGAAGAAGCTGTTGAGGCAGCAAAAGAAAATGCAAAGCTAAACAAACTAGATAATTGCGAGTTTATCGCTGGAGATGTTCTAAAGGTCATCCATGAGATTCAAGAAAAACCAGATCTGATTGTACTTGATCCACCTAGGGATGGAATCCATCCAAAGGCACTGAAGAAGATTATAGAATTTAATGTAGATAGGATTGTTTATATTTCTTGTAAACCGACTAGCCTAGTGAGAGATTTACAAGTATTGCAGGAGAACGGATATAAGGTGGTAAAAGGACAGGCCATTGATATGTTTCCTGGAACTTATCATGTTGAGACGGTAGTATTGATGTCAAGGGTTGAGAAGCAAGAGTGTAATAAGATAAGTAAATAAAGGCTTTCCGTGGTTTTAGGTCTGGTTCTAAGCCAGAAGGATAATCACGGTTTTTTGCTTTGAGGGAAGTTATCTAAGATTGGTGAAATTGAGAAATCATCTACAAATATCGTCGATGACTAAGTGAGTTGATAAGATGGTTGGCAAAATAATAGTGAGTTGACAAAATTACTTTAAAAATGGGAATGAATTAACCTGACGGTATAACAAGAACAATTGAGCAAATACGGATTAAAATGAATGACATGCCATTGACTTTGACTATCTTTTATGCTATTGTTTATAGCAATGATTATAAAAAGGAGAAAATATATGCATTGTCAACTCTCTACACTTATGGGGCAAGCTCGCTATTCCATTCAAGATGTGCATAAAAAAACTGGGTTAGCTCGAAGCACAGTTACGCAGCTTTATCATGATAAGGCTACGAGAATTGATTTTGAGACTATTGAGAAACTTTGTGCCTTATTTAGTTGCGATATTTCGTCATTGCTTGAACTTGAGGGTGTCAAAGAAAAATAAAGGATGGATGGGATTGTTATGAATTATAATGCTTTATCGCTATTCTCAAGTGCAGGAGTAGCTGAA